>JADIML010000281.1 GCA_017694765.1 Candidatus Scybalomonas excrementavium | reverse complement strand
TAATTCACTTAGAATGATTGCTTCTTCAACTGGTTCTAATATATTTTCTATTTCTCCTACTTATAATATATACAATAAGTAAGGGGCTATTACATAAATGATAAAAAAATCATAATGCAATAGCCCCTTTTTTCATTAATACCATATACATGTCCTCTTTGAAGAATATACTCATAGAAACTTACATATACTAAAAAAGCTGGAAAAGGGACTCGAACCCTCGACCCACGCATTACGAATGCGTTGCTCTACCAACTGAGCCATTCCAGCTTACTTTATTAATAACGTTTTTATTATACGCCTTTTTATTTAAAATTTCAATAGTTTTTTTATGCTTTCCATTCTCTAAAAAATTTCTTAATAATAAAACCTGCTATTGTTTCTATTTTTTCCCTATGATATAATTTTTACAAAAGATTGCGATTGAGTGTTCACTTTATAAAACAAAACCATACACTTGCCTATTTTAATCTCTCAATCAGAAAGGATATCTCCTATGAAAAAATGGTTTTCTAAATATAAGCATGCATTGATGTTCTTATACTTTATTATTTATTTACCATGGTTTGCATGGTTAGAAAAAACAGTAGGACATTCCCCAGAATATCTTATTCATGTTAAAATTGATGATATCATTCCTTTTAATGAATATTTTATTATACCATATATGCTTTGGTTTGTTTTTATTAGTTTTTGGGTTATGTTCTTTTTTTTCAAAGACACGAAAGAATTTTATCAATTGACCTGTTTTTTATTTATTGGTATGACGATTTTTCTTATCGTATGCACATTATTTCCGAATGGACAAGAGCTAAGACCAACTGAATTTACAAGAGACAATATTTGTGTAGACTTGGTAAAACGTCTTTATCAAATTGATACCCCAACGAATATTGCTCCTAGTATTCATGTATATAATACACTCTGTGTATTTTTTGCAATAAAGCGAAGTGCTTATTTAAAAGCTCATCTCACTCAACTATCTAAGCACATTCTTTATTTCACAAATGGTCTCCTTTCTGCTTTGATTATTTTATCAACTATGTTTTTAAAACAACACTCTGTATTTGATGTCATTACTGCCTTTATTATGTGGGCTGTTTTATACCGAGTTATCTATCGACCAGTTTATCATACATCAACTCAAAAAGGAGAAGCCTATGCAGAGCATATTTGACTCTTGCTATATGACCTATCTATTGTCTATATATTTTTAATATTTTGTCCAAAAGAAAAGGAAACTCCTCATTGCTTAGATGTTTCCTTTTCTTTTTCTTTCTATAGATTTCACAAATTGTATTACATTGCCTTATGCTTTACTCCTAATTAAAGCCATAAAATTTTCTTACAATTTGATAAGCCATAATCGATACTTTTCTTCCACCTTTTCCCGGTAAATTGCAAGAACGTCCCATTAAGCTATATCGTAATTTTCGATATAACTTTCTATCAAAATTTTTTACATACTTCCATAATTCTTGTTTTTTCTTAAAATTTTCTTCTGTACCAGAGCGAATTAATAAAATCGATGATACCATCATCATAATTGCTAAATAGTTGATCATGTACTTTCTTAACTTTTTATTTTCTATTTTCCACACATTATACGTTTGCAACATAATATGAGTCACTCGAATTTGTTGATCAATTCTTCCGATCATAACTTTTTCATTTACTGACTGATCACTTCTTCCAATAAAGTATCGATAGAAATTTACATCTAAATAATAAAGTGTTTTTACATATGGAAGTGGCTGAAAAACAAAAATATTATCCACATAAAATGTATGTTTTGGTAATTCCAGTTTACATTCACGTAATAACTCTGTTCGATAAATAACCGAATGCATAAGAATATACTGTGTCTTTTTTAATGTTCGCATGTCATTCCAAGTAATAATCTCATCTTGTGGAAATACGTTGCGATAGCTCATTACTTTTTTACGTCTAGCACCTTGCTTTTCATATACAAAATTTGTAAGAAGCATATCAAGCTCTTGTTTTTCTTGCACAATTTTACGAAGAACATCTAAAATATCCATATATGCTGCTTTATTTACCCAGTCATCACTATCTACTACTTTATAATACATTCCTGTAGCATTTCTAAGACCAGCATTTACAGCTTCTCCATGCCCTCCATTTTCTTGATGAATTGCTTTTATAATGGTAGGATATTTCTTCTCATACTCATCGGCAATCTTTGCTGTATCATCTTTAGAGCCATCATTGACAATTAAAATCTCAACTTCTTCTCCACCTTCTAATAAGGAATCAATGCAGTTTTTCATATAATCCTGTGAATTATAACATGGCACTGCAAATGTTATTAATTTCATATTTAAACTCCTTCTCTCTTTTGTTCAATGGAATCTGCTAATTCTAAAGCTTTTTCTACCATAGCATCCATATTATAATATTGATATTCGGCTAATCTTCCTAATGCATATATATTTCCATATTCTTGTAACATGCCTTTATATTTTTCATATAACTTCTTATTTGTATCATTTAAAATAGCATAATATGGAATTTGTCCTTCTTCTCCTGTATAAGAGGCAGGATACTCTCTCATAATCGTTGTTCCTTCCACTCGCTGTCCAGTCATCCATTTATACTCTGTAATTCTTGTATATTCTTCATTTACTGTATAATTTACAACTCCATGAGTTTGGAAATGTTCTTCTTTATAATATTCCATTTCAAATTTTAAAGTTCGATATGGTAATTTTCCATAACAATACTGGAATAGTTCATCAACTGGTCCTGTATAAATTACCTCTCCTTTAAAAGGTTTATTTTCAAAATATACTTGTCCTTGCTCAAATTTCATGATATCTTGAGCTTTTGTTTTTATTTTAACATCAATATTTTGATGATTGAGTAACGCTTCAAACATCTTTGTATATCCATGTAATGGCATCCCTTGCCATCTATCTTGAAAATAACGATTATCTCTTGAAATCAACACAGGAACACGGCTCATAACAGATGGATCAATTTCATCTGGAGTTTGTCCCCATTGTTTCATTGTATAGTGTAAAAATACATTTTCATAAACATAATCTGCAACTTGTTGTATTTTAGGATCTGCATTCTCCTTTAATTCTAAAATAGAAACTCTTACACCTTCCCCATAACAATCTATGAGCTTTTCTTCTAATTCTTTTCCTTCTTCTTGCCCATATACTTGATATAAACTATTTAAATTAAAAGGAACTGGTATGAATGTTCCATATACATTTGCAACAACTTCATGAGAATATGGATACCAATTTGTAAAACGAGATAAATATTCATATACTCTTTCTTTATTGGTATGAAAAATATGTGGACCATATGTATGTACTAATACATCATGCTCATCATATTCATCATAACAATTTCCACCGATATGCTCTCTTTGTTCAAGAACAAGCACCTTTTTATTCATACGCTCTGCAAGTTCTCTTGCTATAACACTTCCGGCAATTCCGGAACCAATTACTATACTATCGTACATAGCGACCTCCAATTTAAAATCATTATGTCTATTTTACATGATAATCCGACAAATTTCTATAACGAAAATCTTAAAGTTATCTTTCTCACGAAATCATACATCATTTATACATATACCATTTAGATATTTTTTCTACTTCAAATTTTTTTACTTGAAACATTCATATCTCTATCATAAAAATATTTCTCATAACAGAATAAAGTGTAACTTGCCCCCTCTTTATACATCGTACGTTTTTATCTTATAAAAATGACTCATGAAAAGGAATTTCCTATACTATAATTACTTATAATTACTATAATGAAAAAAACTGTCACAAAATTTTCTATGTGACAGTTTATACAAGATAATTTTAATTTTCGCTTAAATATCGTTCTATATGACTTACTGCTTCTGTTTCATCATGTCCATCAGCTATCACTGTCAGTTCTTCACCTACAGTTAATCCAAGACTCATCATCCCCATAATACTTTTTGCATTGATTTTCTTATCCTGCGATTCAATCAAAATCATACTTTCATATTGACTTGCAACTTGTACTAACATAGCAACTGGTCTTGCCTCTAATCCTGATGGAATTTTGATTGTTATTGTTCTTGTAATCATAATATCCTCCTTATTACTGTTATAAACCCTTGTTAACTCTCTTGACTCGCTCTTAAATCATCAGCGATATTGCTTAATTTTCTTAATCTATGATTAACACCTGATTTTCCAACCGGTGGATTAAGCATGCTCCCCAATTCTTTTAATGTGGCCTCTGGTTGACTTAAACGCAACTTTGCAATTTCTGCCAGACCTTCCGATAGCTCACTAAATCCAATGGTATCTTGTATATACTTAATATCTTCTACCTGCTTCATTGCAGCAGATACTGTTTTATTAATATTGGCAGTTTCACAATTCACTCTGCGATTCACTGAATTACGCATATCTTTTAAAATTCTAACATTCTCTAATTTCATAAGAGCGACATGTGCTTCCATTACATTTAAAATATCTACTAGTCTAGCTCCTTCTTTTATATATACCACATAATATTTTTTTCGTAAAACAATTTTTGCATCTAAGTGAAATGTATTCATAATTTCTTGCAATTGTTTTGCTTTTTCCTCATTGGTGCATACAATTTCAAAGTGATAATTTTTTTCTGGATCACTAATCGATCCAGATGCTAAAAAAGCTCCTCGTATAAAAGCTCTCTTACAGCAATCTCTTTGTAAAACAAAGTGAGTGATCTGTGAGAATTCTTCTTGAATTTGACCATACGGATCCATTAACTTTATTGCCTGTAAAACTTTGACTGCTTGCTCATGATCATCAATTTTTACTAAATATGTGTGACTTTTTTTTAAATATAAATTTCGTTTAATGATAATACTTGCTGTGATCTGAAATGCTTTTTTTAAGAGTGAATAATATTTTCTTGCAACACCAGCATTTTCTGTTTGTATTAACAATTTATAAGTATCAAATTCTGAAATTTGAACACGACCACATAAACTAATAATTGCTGCAATTTCTGCAATTTGACAGTGCCTTGCTGGACTAATAATTCTTGCAATCTCTTCTTTTACTTCACTAGAAAAAGACATAACTTCCAATCTCCTCTATTCTATCGCTTTTTTCTTTGCATCTTTTTCAATATCACGATGCTCTAGGCGGATACTATATGGAAGTCCTTGTAAACGCTCCACCAATTCATTTACTAAAGTAACAGAACGATGTTTTCCTCCTGTACATCCTATGCTAACTACAAGTTGATTCTTGCCTTCATTCATATAATTTGGAATTAAAAATTCTAATAAATCTTCTATTTTATCTAAAAATTCATATGCCTTTTCACTTTTCATGACATACTCTTGTATAGGCTTGTCATTTCCTGTCAAATGTCTAATCTCAGGAATATAGTATGGATTCGGTAAAAATCTTACATCAAATACAAGATCCGAATCATTTGGTATTCCATATTTAAATCCAAATGATAAAATTGTAACAATAAAACTGCTATAACTTTTATTTTCCACAAAAATCTTTTCTAATTCATGCTTAAGCTCTCGTGTAAGTAAACAACTTGTATCAATAATGTAACTTGCTTTTTTTCGCAAAAATTTTATTTTTTCACGTTCTAATAAAATTCCTGTCTCGATTCTCGCTCCTTTTGCAAGAGGATGACTTCTTCTTGTTTCTTTATATCGTTTAATCAATATTTCATCGGAAGCATCTAAGAATAAGATCTCATATTTCATCCCTCGATTTTCTAGAGCATCTAATTGATCGGCAAGCATAAGCAAAGATTCTCCACTTCGTATATCAATGCCTACTGCAATATTATCAATTTTCGTTTCATGACTATATGTGATATCAGCAAAATTTGGAATGAGAGGTATTGGTAAGTTATCTACACAAAAATATCCGGCATCTTCTAACATTTTCAGTGCTGTTGTTTTTCCAGCACCTGACATACCTGATACAATAACAAATCTCATAAGAGTTCCTCCTTCTTATCTACTTGTTTTTTAACTTACTCATTTTCAAATCCAATAAATTTTACTTCTGTTTCTAAATGTACTCCAAATTTGTCCTCTACTCGCTTTTGTACTTCTTGAATCAAATCTCTTACATCTTTGGCTGTTGCATTCCCTGTATTAATGACAAAACCACAATGTTTATCTGAAATTTTAGCTCCTCCAACGCCAAAACCTCTAAGTCCTGTATCATCAATTAATTTTCCTGCAAAATATCCAACTGGACGTTTAAATGTACTGCCTGCACTTGGATATTCTAGTGGCTGTTTCTCTCTTCTTCTTTGTGATAAATCTTTCATTGTATTAAAAATCTCTTCCTGATTTCCTTCTTCCAATTCCATCACAACTTCTAACACAACATAATGATTTCTTCCAACAATGCTCGTACGGTATCCTAGTTCTAATTCTTCTTTTGAAAGAGTTAAAATATGCCCATAATTATCTAATACAGTTGCTTCTATGATGACATCTTTCATCTCTCCACCATAAGCTCCTGCATTCATTGTCACTGCTCCTCCAAGTGTTCCTGGAATTCCTTCTGCAAATTCAAAACCTGTTAAAGACTGTCTTGCTACTGCCTTTGAAAGCTCTGCCAATGTAACACCTGCTTGTGCTTTTGCTCTCTTTCCTTCTATCTCAATTCGATTCATTTGTGTCATTTCAATAACAAATCCACGTATTCCTTCATCTGATACAAGTAGATTACTTCCATTTCCAATAAACAAATATGGAATTTGATGCTCTTTTGCCAACATTACAATTTTTTGTACTTGCTCATTATGAGTAGGCTTAATAAAAAAATCAGCATTGCCCCCAATTCGAAAAGTAGTATGCTCGCTCATTGGTTCTTGTATTCTTACTTGTTCCTTTCCTACTAAGGAAATTAATTCATTATGTAATGCCTGTTCCATTTCGACACCTCATATTCTTTCTTATTTAACTATATCATAATCATACAATAATCCTTGTTTTTTCTCAATGTGAATAATAACCAAAAAACAGAGAGCATAAAAGCTCTCTGACATACGAAAATACTATATTTATCTTTTTATAACGACAAAATATTTTTCATTTCAAACAATCACTTATTTTTAAACAGATTATTAATGGACATATTAAACAAGTTTTCTACTCATTCTGTTTGTTTTTCTATGACTTTTTATCGTTTTCTCTAATCCTTTTTCTATTAGAACTAGATAACTAATTTAGCTGCTCCATAGATTCCGGCATCATTTCCAAGTTCTGCAAGTACAATTTTCGTTTCTTTACAAGCCAAAAATGCGTATTCATCAAAATATTTTTGGATACACTCTGTTAAAAATGTACCTGCTTTTGAAACGCCTCCTCCAATTACAATAACTTCTGGATCTGCTACAACGGAAAAATTCGCCAATGCTCGTCCTAAAATACAGCAAAATTTTTCAAATTCTTCTTTTGCTAAAAGATCTCCTGCTTTTGCTGCATCTAAAATTTCTTTTGCCATAAAATCATCAAGTTCTCTAAGAACAGATGGCGTTGTTGTACGTTTTAAAGTTTCCTTCATATTACGAATTAAACCAGTTGCAGAAGAATATTGTTCAAGACATCCCTTTTTTCCACAATTACATGAAACTGTTTCATGTGGATTTACTGTTGCATGTCCAATTTCTCCACCAGCACCATGACTTCCTGCAATGACTTTACCATCAATGATAACGCCTCCTCCAACACCAGTTCCTAATGTAACTAGGATAACATTATCATGTCCCTTCGCACCACCATTCCACATTTCACCAAGTGCTGCAACATTGGCATCGTTTGCTGCCTTTACTGGAATATTGATTAATTTTTCTAGCTCATTAGCAACATTAAATACTCCCCATCCAAGATTTACACAAGATTTTACAACACCATCTGCAGTAACTGGACCTGGAACTCCAATTCCCACTCCTTGTACGTCTTCCTTAGAAATATTTTTATTGTGTAAAACTTCTTGAATATTTGTTGCAATATCACTTAAAATATATGCTCCATTTTCTTCTATTCTTGTTGGTATTTCCCATTTATCAACCAATGTTGCATCTGTTTGAAATAATCCAATTTTAACTGTTGTTCCTCCAATATCAATACCAATGACATATTTCATATTTTTTCTCCCTTTCCATCCAATTAAAAAAGCAATCTCTTTTACTGCTCCTCTTGTTTATCTTGACTATTCTTTTGTAAATTTCCTGTTACTCGATTATAAAGTTCAACGGCTGCGTTATATCCCATTTTCTTTTGTCTATGATTTACAGCTGCTGATTCTACAATAATGGCTAAATTTCTACCCGGACGAATTGGAATCGAATGACAAACTACTTTATTACCGAGAATATCTGTCATCTGCTCTTCTAATCCAAGTCGATCATACTCCACTCGTTTATCCCATTCTTCTAGCTTAATCACAAGATCGATACTCTGTGTTGGTTTTACACTTTCTACCCCGAATAAAGTTTTTACATCAATAATACCGATCCCTCTAAGCTCAATAAAATATCTTGTAATTTCTGGGGATGTACCAACAAGGGTATCTTCGCTAACTTTCTTAATTTCTACGACATCATCTGATACAAGACGATGTCCTCTTTTAATGAGTTCTAGTGCTGCTTCACTTTTTCCAATTCCACTTTCACCCATAATAAGAACACCTTCGCCATACACATCAACTAATACTCCATGAATCGAAATTCTTGGTGCTAACTCAACATTGAGCCAACGAATTAGTTCTGCCATAAATCCAGAGGTATGTCTCTTTGTCATTAAAACAGGAACTCCATGTCGTCTTGCTGCTTCTAGCAATCTTTTGCATGGTTCTAACTCCCTACAAAAAATAATACATGGTATCTTTGCCCCAAATAAGCGATCCAGTCTTTCAATAACAACTTCATCTTCTTCAATTTTCTTTAAATACGTATACTCTACCATACCTACAATTTGAACACGATCACTATCAAAATGCTCAAAAAATCCAGCTAGCTGAAGTGCTGGTCGATTAATATCGGTTTGTGTAATCAGAATATCATCTGTATTCATTTCTGGTGTTAAATTGGTTAATTCCATTTTTTCAACCAACGTTGTCAAAGAAACTTGATACATACTTTTTTCTTCTTTGTTCATGCGCTTTCCCTCTCTTTAAATATGCTTAATTTTTTTTATTATACCATGTTATTTGGACTCAAGTAAATATTTTTGTTCAGAAGTAAAAATTTTTGTTTCATGGAAAAACTGATAAATTTCTTTTGCCACATTCTCTGTAATTCCCTCCACTGCCATTAATTGTTCTATTTCAGCCTCTTTAATGAATGCAATATCTTTAAAATGTCGCATAAGAGCTTTTCTTCTTGCTGGTCCTACGCCTTTGATATCATCAAGAATTGATTTCACTTGTGTTTTGCTTCTTAGCTGTTTATGATATTCTATCGCAAAGCGATGGGTTTCATCTTGAATTCTTGTAATTAAATGAAAAGCCTCGCTATTCTTTTTAAATGCTACTTCTTGATTTTGATAATACAGACCTCTTGTTCGGTGCTTATCGTCTTTTACTAATCCACAAACAGGAATTACTATCTTTAGCTCTTCTAACACTTTTAATGCAATATTGACCTGCCCTTTTCCCCCATCCATACAGATCAGATCAGGAAAACGGTTGAAACTTCCATATTGTTTATCAATTCCTTTTTCTTCCATTTCTTTTTGTTCTTTTAACCCATGTGAAAAACGTCTTCTTAACACTTCTTCCATACTTTTGTAATCATCTTGTCCTTTTACTGTTTGTATTTTAAACTTTCGATAATCACTTCTTTTTGGCTTTCCATCTTCATAGACAACCATCGATGCAACTGTTTCAAACCCGCTAATATTAGAAATATCAAAAGATTCCATGCGATGAATTCCACTTAACCCTAACATTTGCTCTAGTTCTTTGACTGCTCCAATGGTTCTCATCTGTTCTCGTTTTAACTTTTCTCCATCTTTTTGTAGAACAATAGAAGCATTCTCATAGGCAAGATCTACGAGTCTCTTTTTACTTCCTTTTTGCGGAACAAGTATCGTAACTTTTTGTCCCAATTTTTTAGATAACCATTCTCCTACAATTTCTTCATCTTCCATAGCATCTTGTAACACAAGTTCTTTTGGAATATACGGTGTTCCTGCATAAAATTGTTTTACAAAATTCCCCATAAGTTCTGATTTTGTCGTATAAGAAACTCCTGTCATATGAAAATTTTCTCGTCCAATTAACTTACCATCTCGGATAAAAAATACAGAAACAACAGCTTCATCCATAGCTTTTGCAATCGCTATGACATCTCTATTTTCAAATGTACTTGTATTGACCTTTTGTGCTTGATCAAGGGCATGAATACTTTTAATTAAATCTCTCATTTCTCCTGCTTTTTCAAATTCCATTTTTTGTGATGCTTCCATCATGGAGCTTGTCAACTGATCAATAAGTTCTTGGCGATTTCCATTTAAGAACCGCAAAGCTCCTTCTACATTTTTTCTATATTCTTCTTGACTAATATAAGTTTGACAAGGGGCATCACATTGTTTAATATGATAATACAGACATGGTCTTTCTCCATTTTCTTTTGGCAAACTCCGATTACAAGAACGTAACTTATATACTTTTCGAATCAGTTCTATCATATCTTTTACAGCAACTGCTCCTGTATATGGTCCAAAATATTTCGCCTTATCTCTTTTTATCTGTCTTGTAAATAAAATTCTTGGATACGGTTCTTGTACCGTTACTTTAATATATGGATATGTTTTATCATCCTTTAACATAGTATTATACTTTGGACGATGTTCTTTAATTAAATTACATTCTAACACAAGGGCTTCTAATTCTGAATCTGTAATAATGTATTCAAAATATGCGATTTGCGAAACCATTTTTTGAATCTTTGGCGTCTTATCTCTACTACTTTGAAAATACTGCCTCACACGATTCTTTAGACTAATGGCTTTTCCTACATAAATAATCTCTCCTTCTTTATTATGCATTAAATAAACACCTGGTTTTGCAGGCAACTTTTTTAGTTCTTCTTCTATCTGAAACATAAGGAAATCCTCCTTTTCTTTCTTTCATTCTAACTTGTGAATGACACACCACTTTAGAAATGATGCTTCTTAGTTAAATTTATACACATACTTTTTTTTAATTGCAACTGCTTTTTTCACATTCTATTTCTTTTATCCCGTCTCTTTCAGAATTCTTTTTCTTCACTTTCTGTTGAACTTTATATTTATGAGCTGTGTATTTTCACACATCATACTTTTTTATGATATCACTTCATGTATTTCTTTGATATTTTCTAATTATCTACGATTTCCTTTTTTCATAATCAGTAAATTGTTATTTTTTGAATAGAATAGACGATTCAAACTAAGAAATATTCTTTACAACACGCAAAAATATCAGTAATATTATTTTATAGGATTTTTTTGTCCAATAATTCTATATTTTTTTTTAATTTAATTTTCTATTTCCTGCCATTCTTTTACAGGAATTTCAATATAGAATAATCAAAGTTTCAAATGTATATCAAACTATATACTATTTCTTCTATAAAATATGAAAGCGAGGATATATTCATGAGCATGAAGAACCAATCTATTTACGACAGTGGTGTCCATGAAGAATGTGGAGTTTTTGGGATTTATGATCGCAATGGTGGAAAT
>JADIML010000280.1 GCA_017694765.1 Candidatus Scybalomonas excrementavium | reverse complement strand
ATATGAAAGAACATGGAATCGAAGAATTTGTTGTTCACGCTCCTTATATTATTAATTTAGCAAATAGTGTAAAACCTGAAACATTTGAACTCGCAACGGAGTTTTTAGCGAAAGAAATTGATAGGACCTATGCTTTAGGTAGTAAAACATTAGTGCTTCATCCAGGATCTCATGTAGGTGCAGGTGTCGATAAAGGAATTGAGCAGATTATAAAAGGGCTCAATGAAGTATTAACTGCTGATACGAAAGTACATATTGCATTGGAAACAATGGCTGGAAAAGGAAGTGAAGTTGGAAGAAACTTCGAGGAATTAAGACGAATTTACGATGGTGTTATATATAATGACAAACTTCGAGTTTGCTTTGATACTTGTCATACGAATGATAGTGGATATGATTTAGTCAATCATTTAGATGAAGTGTTAGAAACATTTGATCAAGTCATTGGAAAAGATCAAATTGCAGTTTTTCATATTAATGATAGTAAAAATGTATTAGGTGCTAGTAAAGATAGACATGAAAATATTGGGTTTGGAGAGCTTGGATTTGATACGATCCATCGGATTGTACATCATAAAGATTTCTTAGAAGTACCTAAAATTTTAGAAACACCATACATTAAAATTCCAGACTCCAAAAAATCATTACCTCCATATTTATATGAAATTAATATGTTAAAATCAGGTGCCTTTGATCCAGAAGTTAGGGAGAAAATTTTAGAACAGGCATAGCATGATAAAAAGTCGTAATACAAAGAGATATTACGGCTTTTTTGTATATAAATATAATACAAAATTTCTCTTAATGAATATGCTTTCAAAGTTTTTGATTCTTTGGTATAGTATTAGATAGATAGAAGCGAGAAATAGAAATAGTTGGAAAGGAGATTATAGATGAGATCACTTGTATTAGCAGAAAAACCTTCCGTTGGAAGAGATATTGCAAGGGTACTTCATTGCCATAAAAAAAATAATAGTTATATAGAAGGAGAACAATATATTGTTACTTGGGGGCTTGGACATCTTGTAACTTTAGCAGATCCAGAAAATTATGATACAAAATATAAAGCGTGGAATATGGAACATCTTCCTATGATTCCAAAGAAAATGGAATTAGTTGTTATCAAGCAAACAGCGAAACAATATAAAGCCGTAAAAGAGTTACTTTATCGCAAAGATGTAAAGGAAATTATTATTGCAACAGATGCAGGAAGAGAAGGAGAACTAGTTGCAAGATGGATTTTAGAAAAAGCAGGGTGCAAAAAGCCAGTGAAAAGACTTTGGATTTCCTCTGTTACCGATAAAGCAATTCGAGAAGGTTTTGCACATTTAAAAGATGGAAGAGCCTATCAACCTCTTTATGATGCAGCAGTATCAAGAGCTTATGCCGATTGGTTTGTTGGAATCAATGCAACAAGAGCACTAACTTGCAAGTATAATGCACAGCTTTCTTGTGGACGTGTGCAAACACCTACATTGGCTATGATTGCAAAAAGGGAAGAAGAAATTCGAAGATTTCAGCCAAAATCTTATTATGGCTTACAGCTTCGTGTACAAGGAAGTGTATTTACTTGGCAAGATAAGAGATCCAAAAGCAGTCGTTCTTTTGATAAGAAGAGAATGGAAGAAAGGAAACATCGTTGTCAAGGACAGCGTTTTCACATTCAATCGGTACAAAAAGTAGCGAAAAAATCATATAGCCCTGCACTTTATGATTTAACAGAATTACAAAGAGAATCCAATCAAAGATTTGGTTACTCAGCAAAACAAACATTAAATATTATGCAGCGTTTATATGAAACTCATAAAGTGCTTACATACCCAAGAACGGATTCTAGATACTTAAGTTCTGATGTGGTAGGAACGATAAAAGAGCGATTAAAATCTTGTGGTGTAGGGATTTATCGACCTTATGCCAATGAATTATTAAAACAAAATATAAAAGCGAATAAAAGTTTTGTAGATGATAGTAAAGTATCCGATCACCATGCGATTATTCCGACAGAAGAATATGTAAATTTACAAAATATGACACAAGAGGAAAGAAAAATTTATGATCTTGTCGTTAGACGTTTTTTTGCAGTGTTATACCCACCATTTGAATATGAACAGACAACAGTCATCGGTGAAATCGATGGTGAAACTTTTGTTACAAGTGGAAAACATGTGCGAAAAATGGGGTATTATGAAGTATATGAGCAACTAGGAGAAGAAGAGAAGTTACCGAATTTTGTGCAAGGAAATGCTTATGAAGTGACAAGTCTTATGATGACAGAAGGTAAGACTACTCCACCAGCCTATTTTACAGAAGCTACCTTGCTGTCTGCTATGGAAAATCCTGTAAAATATATGAACGATCATAGTGTAAACACTGTAAAAACACTAAAAGAAACAGGAGGTCTTGGGACGGTTGCCACAAGAGCCGATATTATTGAAAAATTATTTCATACATTTCTCATGGAGAAAAAGGGAAATGAAATTCATCTGACATCGAAGGCAAAACAATTATTAAAGTTAGTGCCAGAAGATTTAAAAAAACCAGAACTTACTGCAAACTGGGAAATGAAGCTAAAGCAGATTTCTGAAAATAAACGGAAAAAAGACGATTTTTTAAGGGAAATCAAATCTTATACAGAAGAGATTATTGAAGAAATTAAGCAAGGGGATGGAACATTTCGCCATGATAATTTAACGAATAAGAAATGTCCAGAGTGTGGGAAGCGTTTACTTTCTGTGGCAAATAAAAATGGAAAGTTACTTGTTTGTCAAGATAGAGAGTGTGGATATCGAGAAAGGCTTGCTCGTATGACAAATGCAAGATGTCCAGTCTGTCATAAAAAAATGGAGCTTTGGGGAAATGAAGAAAATCAGACATTTATTTGTGCTTGTGGTCACAAAGAGAAATTAGCTGCCTTTGAGGAAAGAAGAAAAAAAGAGGGAGCTGGAGTATCTAAAAAAGAAGTACAGCGATATATGCAGAAAATGAAAAAAGAAGCAGAAGCACCAGTCAATAATGCGTTTGCACAGGCACTGAAAAATATTAAGTTATAAACTATGAAATGATAGAAAAAACACACCATTAAAAAAATTGCGACATATAATACGAAATATATATGGAAGCAATGTCAAAGGGTAGAGAGGAAGGATTAGAAAGAAAATTGGAAAGGATAAAAAAGGGTATGAGCAAAAAAGAAATATTATTATATGCTACAGAACATTTTACAAAAAATTATAAGGAAGAGCCTATATTTTTATCAGAAAGTGGGTGTTCCTTACCAAATAGAGCTGAAATTATTGAAATCATTCGACAGTTAAGAAATATTATTTTCCCTGGTTATTTTAGTCAAGACACTATGTTAGATATTGAACCAGATTATTATGTAGGATATTGCCTTAATCAAATATATGATATGTTGAAAAGACAGATTTGTATTGCACTTTCTTATGAAAAGAAAAAAAGAGGGGAAAAAATTGACTTTAGTAGTCGTGCAGAAGCCATCTGTGATCGATTTTTTAAAGAACTACCAAATGTACAAGAGTTATTATTAAAAGATTTAAAAGCTGGATTTGATGGAGATCCAGCAGCAAAAAGCAAAGAAGAGATTATCTTTTCATATCCGGGACTATTTGCCATTTATGTGTATCGAATGGCGCATATTTTTTATGAGGAGGACGTTCCATTTATTCCGAGAATTATGAGCGAGTATGCCCATGGAAAAACAGGGATTGATATTAATCCGGGAGCGCAAATCGGAGAGTATTTCTTCATTGATCACGGAACAGGGATTGTAATTGGAGAAACAACTGTGATTGGAGATCATGTAAAACTTTATCAAGGTGTAACATTAGGAGCTTTATCGACTAGAAAAGGGCAAGAACTTTCAGGAACTAAAAGACATCCTACGATTCAAGGACATGTGACAATTTATGCAAACTCTACGGTGCTTGGAGGTACGACAGTCATTGGAGAGCATACGATTATTGGAGGAAATACGTTTATTACAGAATCGATTCCTCCTTATTCTAAAGTGAGAATGAAAAGTCCAGAACTTATTATTCAAGAAGCAAGGAAAGAAACTTCAAAAGAAGTGCTTTGGGAGTATTCGTAAGTTTTTCATTCTGCTTTCCTTGCATTATTTTTTGGAAACATACAGTATGCAAAAGAGTAGAAAAAGGTATATAGAAAGGCGGAATTTTTATGGAGGGAAAAGCATGGTTGCATTTTAAAACAATTACAAAACATAAAGTAATTGTTATGAAATATTGTTTTCAAGTTGGACTTTATAAACAAGGTCTTTTACATGATTTATCCAAATATTATCCAATAGAATTTAAAGTTGGTGCTAAGTATTATTTAGGGAATGAAAGTCCCAATAATGCAGAAAGAAGAGAGAAAGGTTATTCGTCATCATGGCTTCATCACAAAGGAAGAAACAAACATCATTATGAATATTGGATAGACTATAGCTTAGAACCGGGGAAAATATTAGAAGGCACGAAGATGCCTCTTTGTTATGTCGTTGAGATGTTTTTAGATCGCGTTGCAGCAAGTAAGGTATATTATGGAAAAGATTTTAATACACGAATTCCATTAGAATATTATCAACATAGTTGTTCTCATATGATTATTCATCCAGAAACACAAAAACTTTTGGAACAATTATTAATGATGTTCTACAAAAAAGGTGAAAAGAAAACATTGTATTATATTAAACATGTTTTATTACCAAAGAAGAAGTATTGAAAATAGAATATATTGAAAAATACGTAATATCTATATAAAAAGTTAAAAATTTTTAGTGGCATGTCAATAGTTGGAGTGGATTGTAGTAACAATCCACTCTATTTTTAGGTTTTATAATCAATATTTCATCATCATCAGTAGTTATAATCTCAGTTTATGAATTTTATAATCTTGTTAGGTGGATGAAAGGTATAATAA
>JADIML010000279.1 GCA_017694765.1 Candidatus Scybalomonas excrementavium | reverse complement strand
TACAAACAACATTTGATCAATCTTGCTTTCAAATTCTTCAAAATTAAGTGGACGGTTATCCTTTGCAGATGGAAGCCGAAAACCATAGTCTACTAATGTGGATTTTCTTGCTTGGTCACCCGCATACATGCCTCGAATCTGTGGAATTGTAATATGCGACTCATCTACAATGATTAAAAAGTCATCTCCAAAAAAATCAATTAGCGTATTTGGCGCTTCTCCAGCCTTTCCACCGGTTAAATGTCTTGAATAATTTTCAATTCCAGAACAAAATCCAGTTTCTTTTAACATTTCCATATCAAAATTTGTTCGCTCTGCAATTCTTTGCGCCTCTAGTAATTTGTCATTTTCTTTAAAATAAGCAACCTGCTCTTCCATTTCTTTCTTAATCTCAACAACCGCCTTATTAATCTTTTCTTGTGGCACAACATAGTGAGAAGCTGGGAAAATAGCAATAAAATTAAGAGTTGCTTTCATTTCACCGGTTAAAACATCGACCTGAACAATGCGATCGATCTCATCTCCAAAAAACTCGACACGAACGGCATCTTCAAACGTAGATACTGGTAAAATCTCAAGCACATCTCCTTTTACGCGGAAACTTCCTCGCTTAAAATCCATTTCACTTCGAACATATTGGATATCAATCAACTCTCGAATGACATCATCTCGATCTTTTTGCATTCCTGGACGAAGAGAAATCATCATTTCGGTATAGTCTTCTTTACTACCGATCCCATAAATACAAGAAACCGATGAAACAACGATGACATCTTTTCGTTCTGTCAATGCTGCTGTTGCGCTATGGCGAAGTTTATCAATTTCATCATTAACGGAAGAATCTTTTTCAATATACGTATCTGTTGATGGAACATAAGCCTCCGGTTGATAATAATCATAGTAGGAAACAAAATATTCCACGGCGTTGTTTGGAAAGAATTCTTTAAATTCACTATAAAGCTGCGCCGCTAATGTTTTATTATGTGCAATAATCAACGTTGGCTTATTTAACTTTGCAATGACATTTGCCATTGTAAATGTCTTACCAGAGCCTGTAACCCCTAATAACGTCTGAAATTGATTTCCTTCTTGAAAACCTTTGACAAGTTCTTCTATCGCTTGCGGCTGATCGCCAGTTGGTTGATATTCCGATACTAACTCAAACTCCTTCATAAATAATATCTCCTTCTTATATGTCCCATAGTAGAAACAACACGTTCCACGAGCTTTTACTTTTCAAGATAAGCATTCTAAACACATGGAGCTATGTTTTTTCACTCATTGTCTTCTAATAAATACCTCGAATAAACAAATCTTCTCTTGTTATTTTCTATCATTTCTTATTGTATTATACTATCATATGTAGAGGTAGAAATCAACACTTTTTCAAACATATGTTCTGATTAAATTTCCATAACACTTTTTATACATTATCCCGTTGCCATATGGATAAGACTCATTTTGATACCGCAACACAAAAGCGACCAACTTTTTATGGTTGATCGCTTTTAATGATACATTTTTAAATATTTAAAATATCATTGGATTTTATGAGCAATTTTTTCATTAGAAAACTAGCTTTCATACTGTAATCTTTTGTTTTCCAAAAATGATATCCCAATAAACTTGTAAAGAATAAAACCCCAACAATGCTATATATTAATAAACTATATATCTTCCATATAGTGATGTATTTATTCAATATTTTTGATAACTGATTTTTCATCGTTATCTACATAAAATCATGATATATCAACTTCTATATGAATAAATGCTTCCATAACTTCTTATTTTTATTTTATATTTTTAAACCGCTTCAGATTTATCCATTTCGTTTTATTTTTTTATTTAAATACCAGTTTACAATTCCTATATATTCTTTTTTTCTTCCTTCTGAATCCAGTTTACTATATTCTTCCATAAATGCTTTCAATTTTTCTTTTGACCATATATTTTTTGGCCATTTTCTTTCCAACTCCAAAATAACAGAATCCAACTTTGCTTTTCTATTTTCTCGTAACCTATGACCTTTGCTATTCAAATTTAATATTTGAGTTAAGTCTTCTTGTATTTTGGGATTATCTGAATATATTTCACCAGATTTACTTCTATACTGTATTTCATTTAATGTTTTTCTCTCTCGTGGATCAACAGTAATGAGCTGGTTTGCCTTCTGTGCATCACAAGTATCCTCTTTTCCCTTTTGTCCATCTATATGACCTAAACAAACACCTAACATATTCTTATAATCTAACTTTTCCTGCTCACTTAATCTATCCTCTGGATACCAGTGTTCTATTTTCATATGCTTTTTGTCAATTCTCCTCATACAATAAGCACAAATAGCTCCCTGTTCTTGCAATAATTTGTCTCGTATATCATCCTTATTGCAACCATCAAAATATGCAAATGGCTCATTTCCTTTTTTTATATAAATCATACTATTCCCCCAATGGCATCGTTTCAAATTCATATCTTGTCCGCATCTGAATTAATGTCGGATGTTCTGGTGCTGTTTCTACTTCCAAGCTTTCTAAAATCTCTTTCGCAACATCAAATTGTTCATCATCTAATGCATCATAAAAATCATCAACCTTTTTTTTAATTGCTAAAGGAATATCGTAAGTTTGCTGATAAGCCTTTAATGATGTGTTAATATCAATCCCATAATGTGAATAAGTATACTGATACTCTTTATCTTCAATATCAATCACCCAAACTTTCTTTGCGGAAGCAAAAAGAATAGGGGCATGTGTTGTAGCTATAAACTGTACATTGGGAAATGTTTTTTTCAATGAATCAATAATATTCCATTGCCATTTAGGATGTAAATGCATATCGATTTCATCTATCAATACAACTCCCTTAGTTTGACATATTTTATCTCCTTTATCTGGATTTAAAACTGCCATTCTGTAAGCAATATCAAATACCATCCAAATTAATGATTGATATCCAGCACTTAAACTAGATACTGGCAATAATAATTCATTACTAGAATATATTAGCTCTTCTAATTGTTTATCATAAAAAATCTCATGTTCCCCACCCTCATTTATATAAGTCATAAAATTTGAAACTGCTTTTTTTGCCGCTTCATATTCAACAATATATTTTCCTTTTTGCCAAGAAACCTGTTCCATCTTTATACACCAATTTAAAAGCAATTTAATATTGGATGCTTCTAATAATGTATCTATATATCCTGCTGTACGAGAATACTTCTGTTTAAAAATATTTTGTGATTTTTCTCTCTTTTGTGACCATACTCTTCCCGCTCCTTCATAAATCAGAACAGGATATTCGGTATTTGAATCTAGTGATATCTTTTCTGCTATTTTACATATATCTCGTGGATACGTAGTAGTTCTAGAAGCTTTTACACTGCTCCTTCTTCTTGTCCATTCGTATTCCTCTCCATCTAATATAGCTTTTAATGTAACTTCTGTTGGCACTTGATATATCTCATTACAGGAACCTTCTCCTGTTCGTTGAATCACTTTTCTTATTTCATCTTTTGAAAAATGTCTTGTCGCAACATTACTAAAACCAGCAATAAATCCCCCTAATCCAACAGCAATAGCCTCCAGAATAGATGTTTTCCCTTTCCCATTTTCTCCCTTTATTAAGTTAAACCCTTCTTTTAATTCTATTTTCGCATAATCAATGCTACGAAAGTTTTTGATATCAATACTTTTTATAACCATTTTCTATCTCCTACAACAATCAATTTCTCTATGTTAATACACCTATTTGATTATTCTAAATATCATAATTATACCATATAAAAACTATTTTGTTTATAATTCCTTCTAGTTTTTTATTGAAAGTATCTCATTTTATGATATCCAATCTCAAAAATCAAGTTCTCATAAAAATTTAACACTCTCTTCC
>JADIML010000278.1 GCA_017694765.1 Candidatus Scybalomonas excrementavium | reverse complement strand
GCACGTTCAATAATGGAGTTTACAAGACGTACAATAGGTGCTGCTTCTGTTTCATCTGAATTTAATTCAAGAACATTTTCTTTCTCATCTACTGAATGATGAGCTTCTTGACGCATTTGAGCAATGGCACGTACGGCACCTTCATTTTCATAAAGCACATTAAAAGCTCTTTGAATTCCATCGGATGTGGCAATCATAGGGATAATTTTTCTTCGAGTAATACTACGTACTGCTTCAATTGCCATAAAGTTTAATGGATCTTCCATTGCAAGGTACATAAGATCATTTTCTACTCGAACGGGAATAATCCCATGCTTTTTTGCAATATTTTTTGGTAAAATATCTACCATAGATGGATCAATATTGATCTTTGTCAAATCAATAAATTCAATCCCAAGTTGCATGCGCAGTGCATCAATTAATTGACCTTCTGTTATGAATCCTTGCTCAATTAATACAGTTCCAAGACGTTTTCCAGAGCCTTTTTGCATTTTTAATGCCTCGGTTAATTGACTTTCTGTTAGCATATTGACATCAATTAACATCTCCCCAAGACGTTTGTACTTCATTTAAAATTCTCCTTTTATATCAGTTTACTTATCTATCAATGTTTTATCAAGTATTCGTTTCATTTAATGGACGAACGTTAATGACTTGTGTAAGAAAAGGCTCTTCATAATAAAAGATAGAAATTGTACAAGAAAAGATGCCATTTTCATAGGTCATATTTTCAATTTGAGGATATAAAGAGTCTGAGCTTACTTTTTCATTGATTAATGGAAGTTGTCCACTATTTCCTACTGGAGCAATATATATATTATCCTTTTTTCCAGATGATGTTGTATTGCGAAAATACATCTGATAGCCTCGCTGTTGTTGGAAAAAGGAAATAACCGTATTATGTTCAACGGTTCTCTCTTGGATATTCGTTGCATTTCTTAACTCTTCTGTTACTGATAAAATTGTCGTTGAAAGCAATAATTGTGCTTCTGATTTTCTAGAAATGGTATCATAAGAGTTTTTGGCAACGACTACTCCCCCACCGATACAAAGAAGAGTCATCGATAAGAGCAGCAGTGTTACTAACATTTCAGTTAGGGTAAATCCAGAAATTGCATGTTGTTGTTTTTGCATCATGTTATTTTCCTATTGTTTGATATAAAGTGTTAAATCGGGATCCGAAGTATAATAAAGTGTTACTGGAACAGTAATGGTAGACATTGGATCCGATAGTTCAATTTGGACATTCGTTGTCGTTGTATGACTGGAACGTGCCTCAATAGCATTTATATTTTGATAAATTTGCTGGAATTTTTCATCGTTTTGGATGATAATTCGTCCGGATAAAATGACCATAGAGGAGAAAGCAAGGATTGCTAATGTTACGAGCAATGCTGCAAATAGTGTTTCTGTAATGGTTTCCCCCTTTGTATTACATAGTCGGTTTCTTATTAATTCTAAATATTTCATTTTCTACTGATTTCCGCCTTTCCCCAATAAAGAGATGTTGTATATCGTATATACTCGTTATCATCTTGAATGAAAGTAGTTTTTTCATAATTTTGTGAAATAATCGAAGGAATTTTTACTTCATATACAATATCTGGCTGTGTTTCTTCATAGACTTCTAATAAAATCTGATAGTTTATATCCATATGAAACGTCACGATAACTGGTTGCATGTTTGGATTAGAAGGCAAAGAGATTTTGATCAATTTGGCTTCTTTTATTGTACCGGTATCAAAAATAGTATCTGCATATTGAAGTAAAAGTTCACGAAATACTCCTGTTGGTTTTTCTAAATAATGCATTGTTTCATTATGTTCAGAATCTATTTGCACATATTTGGAGTATGATGTATTTTGAATCTCTTCTTCTAGAAGTTTTGCAGCAGAATAGATATTATAATAGGATTGTTGATTTTCTTTTAGATGTAACATTCTTCCTGAGGCTGCTACAGCAATGGTAAGAATTAAAGTTCCTATAACGGCACAAATCATAAAAAACAACAATGCAATTAAAAGTGAGGCACCTGAATTATCACGTAATTTGTTTGGAATCATTTTCTTGCCTTTCTTTTGTTTATACGCATAGTTTATGAATGATAGATGATGATCTATTTATTCGCTTGTTTTAATAGTTTTGACATTGTATTGTATAAAATATTTTTATCCATAGCTCCAGTAACAACAGAAATAAACTCCTCCCCTTTTTTATTTTCTGTTAATATAATTAAACAAGAACCTGCTGCCTGTGTTGTTCCTGTTTTTCCACCAAACATCGTAATTCCTTTTGGAATCTTATAAGTTCCAGTCAGATATAAGTTTGTAGAATGAAAGGAAACAGAAAGTGGCTGATCATTTTTATTCGTATATTTCATTGTATAAGAATCTAAGGCAACTGTTTCTTTAAAGATGTCATACTGTAAGTTTGCTTTAAACATCAAATAAAGATCATAAGCACTTGTATAGTGTTCTGGATCATGAAGTCCATGAGAGTTTTGAAAATGGGTATTCGTTGCTCCAAGAGCCTTTGCTTCTTGATTCATTAAATCTACAAATTTTTCTTCACTTCCAGCAATATACGTAGCAAGCATAGAGGCACAATCGTTTGCAGAGTAAACTAAAAGTCCATGATATAGTTCAGATACGGTTACTTTATCTCCTCTCTTTAAATGAAGAAGCTGAGCACCTGATTCATATCGAAGATCTTGTTCTAATGTTACGACATCATCCATTTTACCATACTTACAAGTTAAATAAGCAGTCATTAATTTGGTCAAACTTGCTGGATAAATTTTAGCATGAGCGCTCACTGCTACAATGGGTGTATTCGTTGTGTTATTAATGAGTAATTCTGAAGTAACATCATCTTCAAATCCTTGGTCTAAATAAGATAATTTTGGAATAATTGCCAAATTAGCTGCAAAACGATCGGAATGATTGATAGTATCCTCTAAGAAATAAAACGCTCCATCGTTTACAACATAGGCATTATGTAATCCTTTTCCACATCCAGTAACAGAAGCAGCTAGACATAGAGTGCATAAGATTGTAATTATTTTTTTTCTCTTTCTCATTTTCGTAAAACCTCCAAATTATGAGAAGTATTTTGGTAAATATAAACATATGATTAAGGAAAAAGAGTTGCTTGAATATATCAAGCAACTCTTTTTTTATACGTATTGTCTCCAGTCTAAGTCCCCACGCTCTAATGCTTTGATCAAGAGTTCGGCAGTTGCTAGATTTGTCGCAACAGGAATATTATAAGTATCGCATAAACGCATAACGTTACTAATATCAGGTTCATTACTTGATGGTTTGTGTGGATCACGCAAGAAAATAACCATATCAATTTGATTATGTTCAATTTGAGAACATAATTGTTGTGCTCCTCCTAAATGTCCAGCTAAATATTTATGAACATTCAAATTCGTAACTTCTTCAATTAAACGTCCTGTTGTACCAGTTGCATATAATTCATGTTTACTTAAAATCCCACGATATGCAATACAAAAATTTTGCATTAATTTCTTTTTTGCATTGTGAGCAATTAATCCTATATTCATCAAAATTACCTCCTAATATCTTCTTCCTTGTAGCCCTACGTTAATCACAAGTCCAATGCCTATTGCAGAGCCCATTAAAGAACTCAGTCCATAACTAACAAAAGGCAATGGAAGTCCTGTATTTGGCAATATTTGTGTTGCTACCCCAATATTCATAAAAGATTGAAAGCAAAAAAGTGAAGCAACTCCTGTAGCAATTAACATACCCGAAGTGTCTTTTGCTTTTTTTGCTATCCCTATACATTGTAACACTATGAGAGCTAATAATGCAATAACGATCATACATCCAATAAACCCTGTCATTTCACCTACAATCGAGATGATAAAATCTGTTTGTTGTTCTGATACAAGTTTCGCATCTTTTACTGTTGCTAAAGAATCAGAAAACAATCCTTTTCCTTTTAATTGACCAGAACCAATCGCCATAATGGAGTTTAGTTGTTGATAAGCTCCAGAAGATTGGTTTTGTGTTGGATCCATAAAAGAACGAATACGATTTACCATATAATTTGGTATTAAAATAGGATTTGGTGACATAGCATGTAATACAAACCCAGTACCTAGTGGAATCACAACACCTAATAATGTTAAAATTCTCTTCCAACTAAGACCACCAATAAAAATAATAGCACCAATAATTAAACAAATATCAATACTCGTCGATAAATCTGTTTCAATTAAAATTAATCCAATTGGTATAGCACAAAAAAGTGCTAATTTTCCAAGAGTTTTCCATTCATTTAGATCATCTTTATGACATTCCACAAAATATGCCACAAAAAGAATTAAAATAATTTTACTAAATTCCGATGGCTGAATGGTTCCAAAAGGTCCTAAGTCAAACCATCTTGTGGATCCATTTACATCTTTACCAAACAATTTAACAGCTGCTAATATTACAATATTGATACCATAAAGTGGCCAAATAAATTTTAGAATCATTCCATAATCAATGAATGAAACGGTAAGAATAACGATAAAACATAATATGACACCAAGTAATTGTTTTTTTATAAATTCTGGTTTTGCAGCATAAATAAACATAGTTCCAAGAGAACAAAGAATCATTACTGTTAATAAAAGTTTTATACTATAATTTTTCCAATGGTATTGTTTTAACATTTTATACACACCTTATGCTTCATCATTATTTCCTTTGTTTTTCATATCTTTAATCGGAATATTGGCAAAAAGGGCAGGTACTGCTCCGTTTTCACCATCGGACTCTGTTTGTGTAATTTGAATATCCAACGCTTCTGCATCGATTTCCATATACTTTGATATTACTTTAATAATATCATTTTTAATCATTTCCATTACTTCTGGTGAGCAGTTTGCACGATCAGATACGAGTAAAAGTTTTAAACGATCTTTTGCCATATCTCCAGAAGCCTTTTTCTTAAAGAAAACATCCATTAAACCCATGATAACC
>JADIML010000277.1 GCA_017694765.1 Candidatus Scybalomonas excrementavium | reverse complement strand
CTCTGCAACCGATTGATCGGTTGTGCAAAGAAGGGTAGAAGCCATAGACATTTTTAATGATGTGGAAAATTCTCCAATCGTCATATGGTAGTAGTGGACAAATCCAACTTGAAGTTTTTGAGCATTAATAAGAAGATCTTCACTTAACATTTCAATGGTTGGTGGAGATTTTACTTCTTTGATTAATCGGTCATGAGCTTTTTGAATACTTCGAATATCATGAGGAGTCAGAGTTATGAAACGATTTTTACCAATCGGAAGTCGTTCGTAGCTAACTTGAGTAGTAAATGTATTATCCGTTGGATGAAGTATCGTTTCTGCAAGAATGGCAATACATTGTAAAATTGCAGATTCTAGATGAATAGGATTTAGTTGTCCTTGTTCGGATAAAGTGATTAGTCGATGAAGCACTGCTTGCATATCAAGTGGTAGATAATGATATGTTTGGTTTTTAAGAAAAGGGGATAGCAGTTGAAGAGGAAATAAAGGAGCTACAATTTCATCTAAATATTGTTTATAAATAGAAATTTCAGCACCATGAAAGTGTTGTCCTGTTTTCCAAATCTGCTTTCCCTTAATTCCTTTTTCTACGACAAAAAAGGAAGAGGGAGAAAAGGAGGAAACAGGTTGATTTTCCAATTGAAATTTTGTAGTACCTTCATAGACAATGCCAAAGCGGATGAGGCTTTCTTGATTATCAAATTGAATGGAAAATGGGTGATCGATGGAGTAGTCAGCAATTCCAAAATCGTAATACCCTTTTCTTTCATAGAGAAGATAATGTCCATTTTTGGGTCGTTCTGGGTTGTGATATAAAGTATGATAGTCACAAACAGTTGGTAAAAATCCTAATTCTTGTAAAATTGCATTTCGAAATTGTAAGGGACTTTGAACAAAGTGCATACGATCATTCCTTTCGTATTATAATAAGAGAGAACATAGAGATTTTCTGTATGAATATGTATATTTAATAAAGTATATATAAGCAAAGGTAAATAGAGTGCATGTATCAAATTTATTATACGCAGAAAAAAGGAAAGTTGCAATAAAAAATAATTATATACCATGATAAAATAATTATTCTTGATGAATATGTTGCGAGTGAAACATTCCTTTGTTATAATTCTGCAAGGTTAGAGATAACTAACTAAAGCGTAAAATAAAAAAAGATTTATAAAAGAATATACGACGAAGAAAGGAGTTAGAATGTGGCAATGCCCATTCTACAAAAGAATACTATGAGAAAAAAAGTATTATCTTTATTAGCTGTATCTGTTCTTGCCATTGGTATGTTAGCAGGTTGTGGAAATAGTAGTAATAAAACAGAAGATAACAATGTAGGTTCAGCAGATACAATTACAATTACAGATGCAAAAGGAGAAGTTGAAATTCCGACAAATCCAGAACGCATTGTAGATTTAAGTGGAAATAGTGATATGTTATCTGTTTTAGGATATTCGGTAGTAGGTACAGCAAACTCTGATGCCTATGATTATACAAAATTCCCATCCTATTTAGAAGATGTATTAACAGGTGCAAAAATCTTAGGATATAGTATGCAAGATACAATGGATATTGAAGGAATTTTAGAATTAGATCCAGATTTAATTATTATTTCAAGTGTACAAGAAAAAATGTACGATCAGTTAAAAGAAATTGCACCAACTGTTATGGTACAGCTTGCACAGACAAATTGGAGAGATGACATCGAAACATTTGCAAAATTATTCAATAAAGAAGATGTAGCAAATGAATGGTTAGAATCTTATGATGCACAGGCAAAGGAAGTTGGCGAACGTATTAAAAAACAATACGGAGAAGACACAACTTATTTAGCTATGTTAGCAAGTGGTGGACAATTATATGTATTTGATGCTGCTGGAATCGGAAGTATTCTTTATGAAGATATGGGGCTTCAAAAGCCACAAAATATGCCAGAACAAGAAAATATTAGTCTTCCAGTTATTTCCTATGAAGGACTTGCAGATATTGATGCAGACTATATGTTTGTTGTAGGAACTAAGGAAGATTTAGATGCACTTCATGAAAGCAGTATTTATCAAGGAATGAGAGCAGTAAAAGATGGAAATGTCATTGAACTTCCATCTAGTCCATATTTTAATATGGGATATAGCTGCATCGGAAGACAAGTATTTTTAGGTGAAGTAGAATATATGATGGAGAGTCGCAATGAATAAAAAACCTGTTATCGTAGCGACGACAGGCATTGTATTTCTTGTGATTGGAATGATGGCTTCTATGGCAATTGGAGCAAAAGATATTCCAATAAATGAGATATTTGGAGCAATTTTAGGGCAGAGCGATGGAATTCATGCACAACTTGTTCGAGAAATTAGAGCACCTAGAATGTTTTGTTCTCTTCTCGTTGGAGGAATGTTAGCACTCACTGGTACAATGATGCAAGGAGTTTTAAGAAATCCAATTTCAGAACCATCCATTATGGGAGTAACTCAAGGAGCAACACTGGCTGTGGCAATATCCGCAGTCAGTCCGCTCATTGGTGGTATGTATGGGAATTTCTTTATGGCTCTTCTTGGATCAGCGATCAGTGGAGTGCTTATTTTGTTATTTAGTATGAGAAATGCTTCTATGAGAAGTCTGTCTAAAATTTTGCTAGCTGGAACTGCATTGAGCACCTTTTTCCTTTCATTAGCATCTGTCGTCGCGTTATTAGGAAATCGGTCACAAGAACTTGCATTTTGGGTAGCAGGAGGATTTCGTCAGGCAAGCTGGATGCAAGTTGCATTTTTAGTTATCATTGGAGGAAGTTTTAGCATTGCTTCTCTTATGATTTCCAGTAAAATTAACTTAATTCATTTAGGAGATGAGGTTGCCATTGGGCTTGGAACTTCTCCAGAAAGAATTAAAATGCTTACCATTTTATTTTTAATTCCAATTTGTGGAGTTTGTGTTGCCGTTGCTGGTAACATTGGATTTGTTGGGTTGTTTGTTCCACATATTATTCGAAAACTGATTGGAAATGATTATAGAAAATTAATGCCACTCTCCTTTTTATGGGGAAGTGTTCTTTTATTATTTGCAGATATTTTAGCGAGAAAATTAATGGCACCGTATGAACTACCAGTTGGACTATTTACAGCTTGTTTTGGTGTACCAATCTTTTTAATGCTTGTGAGAAAGGAGAGAAAATAAGAAGATGTTATATAATCAGATAAAAAATATAAGAAGAAACAAAATTGTTTTAATGAGCATCTGTTTTCTTCTTCTTGTTTTAGCACTCCTTATAGGATTAATGGTTGGAAGTTATAAAATGACACCAAATGATGTTGTAAATACATTACTTGGTTACGGCGATAAAATGCAAAATTTTACGATATTTAAAATCCGACTTCCAAGAGTTTGTTTAGCGATTGTTGTAGCTTCAGCATTAGGAGTATCTGGTGGTGTTTTACAAGGTATTACAAGAAACCCATTGGCAGAGCCAGGAATGATTGGAATTAATGCAGGTGCAGCACTTTTTGTTGTTTTATTAATTTCAGCAAAAACAACAGCTTATTATTCTTCTATTTCAAGTCATACAGTTATTTTAATGCCTTTTGTAGCCATGCTAGGATCTTTATTAGCAGTGGCATTGATTTACGGGTTTGCTTATAAAAAAGGTGTAACGCCAGTTCGATTTATTTTAACAGGGGTTGGAATTAATGCTGGAATTACAGCCATTATTTCCTTTTACCAGTTAAGTATGTCAAAAGGAGATTATAATCAAGTATTAACTTGGACAAATGGAAGTTTATGGGGAAGTAATTGGAATTATATCGCCATAACGACACCGTTTGTTTTATTGTTTATTCTCATTATTTGTTTTAAAAGTCGTACACTCGATGTGATGGGACTAGGTGATGAATTGGCAACAGGATTAGGAGTTTCGGTGCAAAAAGAGATGATTTTCTTTCTCATCTTATCTGCTATTTTAGCTGGTATCGCTACAGCTGTTGCTGGAAATATCGCATTTTTAGGATTGCTAGGGCCACAGATAGCCAAAAAATTATTTGGAAGTTCCCATCGTTTGATGTTACCAATGGCTGCTTGTATTAGCAGTATTATTTTAATTTGTGCAGATACTATTGCAAGAAATTTATTTTCTCCATTGGAAATACCAGTTGGAATTGTCGTTTCCATTCTCGGAGTTCCATATTTCTTATATTTAATGTTAAAGGAAAAATAGTATTCATAGATAAAAAGATATCATTGAAAAACAAGATGATGATACAAAACGATGAAGAGACATATGAATGAATCAAGAGATAAAAGATGATTACGAGCGTGTAGGAGAAAAAAATGAGTATTGAAATCAAAGATTTACAAGCAGGTTATCAAGATACCATCATTATAGAAAAAGCCAATTTAGTCATTCCAAAGGGAAAAATCACAATGATGATTGGACAAAATGGGTGTGGAAAATCAACTCTTTTAAAATCTGTTTCTAGAATTTTGCCAATAAAAAGAGGAGATATTTTATTAAATGGTTCTAATTTAAAAAAGATGGCACAAAAGGAAATTGCGAAAAAGATGGCAATTCTTCCTCAGAGCCCTCTTGTTCCAGAAGGGATTTTAGTAAAGGACTTGGTAGCCTATGGACGCTTTCCTTACCAAAAGCCTATGTCAGGTTTATCAAAAGAAGATCATGAGATTATTGCATGGGCGATGGAAAAAACAGGCGTGTTAGACTTACAAAATAAACGAGTGGAAGAGTTATCAGGAGGACAAAGACAAAGAGTATGGATCTCACTAGCTCTTGCACAAAAAACGGAAATTCTTGTGTTAGATGAGCCTACCACTTATCTTGATATGGCACATCAATTAGAAATTTTAGAATTGTTACAAAAGTTAAATAAAGAAGAAGGAACGACAATCATTATGGTTATTCATGAACTGAATCATGCTACAAAGTTTGCCGATCATATCATAGGAATGAAGAAAGGAAGCGTTTTATTTGAAGGTGCTCCAAGCGATGTGATTACGGTAGAGAACTTAAGAAAGCTATATGAAATCGAAGCAGTTCTTAAATATAATGAAGAAAAAGGATACCCAATTTGCATGGATTATTCTTTAGTAAAAAAATAGTTCCCTATATAGAAAGAGGAAGTGATGAAGAAAAACTATAATTTTCAATTTGTATTACTTGGACAAATTATTAGTCTGTTTGGGAATGCAGTTCAAAGAGTTGCACTTTCTTTATATTTGTTAGAAATAACAGGAAGTGCTAGTCTTTATGGTAATATTTTAGCAATATCCATTTTGCCATATATCTTTTTAGCGCCAGTTGCTGGAGAATTAGCCGATCGAATCAGTAAGAAGAAAATTATGATTGTATTAGATATTCTTTGTTCAGCTATGCTATTTCTCTATGGAATTTATCTAGGGAATGAGGGGGATTCCGTTTGGGTAGCAGGTGTGATTATGATGTTATTATCAACAGCTGCAGCATTGTATGCTCCTGCTGTTACTGCTAGTTTGCCACTTATTGTAGAAAGAGAACATTTACAGTTTGCAAATAGTTGTGTCAGTCAAGTAGGGGCTTGGGCAAATATTTTAGGTCCTGTTGTAGCAGGGATTTT
>JADIML010000276.1 GCA_017694765.1 Candidatus Scybalomonas excrementavium | reverse complement strand
CTGCATGTACCATGGAATGGAGAAAAAAATATAAAAACAGGGATATATGAACCGTCTGAAATGATTTCCAATGAAACAGCAAAATTACAAGTAAAGAAAGAAATAAAGTCTATTTATTCCAAAAAATTATTATCAAAAATTTTACAGTATACAAACATAACAATACAAGGTAGTATTCCAAAAAGAGGAATTCAGATAGATTCTGAATCCAATCTATCACAAATAGAAGTAAAGGAGAAAGAAATTGTTTTTACATATAACGTTGGAATATATCGAACTTTATTGAATACATCTTCTGCTATTTCGAAACGAGAAGAGATTATTTTAAACTTTACAGAATGGGGTCAGTCAAGTAGATTTCTTGGAACTTATCAGTTTCCGGTAACATGGCAAACACAGGAAACAGTAACGGATATTAATGAGTTAGGGAAGACGATGGTATTTGATGATGTCTTGATTTTTTATCAAATGACAGAAAATGAAAATACACTACATAAAACTTCACAAATAGAAATTTATTCTGTTGAAACAAAAGCTAATAAAAATGATATATACTTGTGGAATTATAAACATATTTATACACTTAATCAGAATAGATATCAACCAGTTTACTTAGAAAAGAACAATAATCCATTAAAAACAGAGGTTAATATAACAGATTATAGCTGGCAAAACATAAAAGCGTATTATGAAGTCAAAGAAAAACAGCCAGACTACTTTGTCATACCATATGTTTTTGAGGGGAAAAAAAGGAAACAAGTTGTGACACTTCCGGTACCAAAAGAGGATGGTACCTTTGATGGAAATTATTCGTTTTCTATAAAAGGAGATGGAGAACATACCGAAGTAAAAATAAAAAAGGCGTATTGGAACAAAAAAGAATTAGAAGAACTCGGGGTGGATAGTCTTTGCTATGAGCTAGAAATTACAGATACTGGTTCTAAAAAAGAATTAGATAGTATTGACTTTGAACTGTTAGATCGAAAAGATATAGGTTCCCTCTATCAATATGGAGGAGACAGCTTTTCTCTCTCTGGGTTTGATCATAAAATAGTATGGCAAGGAGAAACGCCATATTTATTGATTGTCCCTTTATCATTGGAAGATTTAGAAGGAAGAACAGAATGGCAAATTTCTATAACCAATACATGGTATCGTTATAAACAACCTTTAAAAATTCCATTAAAAAATAATTGACATTCCTGTCTTTCTGTGTTAAACTACAACTACAATTTAGTAAGGTAGAGTGATAATTTGCTAATTCAAAAAGAAATGATATGGAGGACAGGACAATGAAAAAATGGAAAAAAGTATTAACAATTACAACAATGATGGCTCTAATAATGGGTACATTCGTAGGCTGTGGTGGAAATGCTACTTCTGATACAAAGAGTGGTACAACATCTAGTGCAAATGGAGAGGATACTTCTTTAGAAGATATAAAAGAAAGAGGAGAATTTATTCTTGGATTGGATGCCTCATTTCCACCAATGGGATACACCAATGAGAAAAATGAAATCGTTGGATACGACATTGATCTTGCGAAAGAAGTATGTAAGAGAATGGGTGTGGAGTTAAAAATCCAACCAATTAATTGGGATTCGAAACAACAAGAATTAGATACTAAAAATATTGATTGTATTTGGAATGGTTTTTCTGTAGATGAAGAAAGAGCAAAAACAATGACTCTTAGCACACCATATATGGATAATCGTCAAGTTTTAGTTGTAAAAGCAGATTCCTCTTATAAGACAAAAGCAGACTTAGCTGGAAAGGTTGTAGAATTACAGAAAGGTTCTACGGCAGCAGCAGCCTTAGAAGAAGATTCTAATAAAGAATTTAAAGATAGTTTAGCAGATACTATTTTAATTGCAGATAATGTAAAGGCAATGATGGATTTAGGAACTGGATGTGATGCAGTTTTAATGGATGAAGTTGTAGCCAACTATTATTTAGCTCAAAATAAAGGACAATATCGAATTTTAGAAGATGCTGTATCATCAGAAGAATATGTGATTGGATTTAGAAAAGGGGACGAAGCATTAAAGGACGAGGTAGAAAAACAATTACAAGAAATGGCAAAAGACGGCACAATGAGTAAAATCGATCAAACATGGTTTGGTAAAGACGTATCTAAAATCCAAACAAAATAATGGAATTTCAACAAAAAGCAAAAGGAGAAAAAGGGATGAATGAAACCATTCAAAATATGGCAAATCTGCTTCCTTATATGGTAGAGCCTACAATTACAGCAATTAAATTATTTTTCTTAACTTTATTAATTGGCTTGCCATTAGGAATGGTATTAGCTCTTGGTAGAATGTCAAAATTAGCAATTATTCGATATCCAATTCAGATATACAACTTAATTATGCGAGGAACACCTCTTATTCTACAACTTTATTTAATCTATTATCAGATTCCAAAGTGGATTCAAATGTATGATCCAGATTTTCGGTTCGATCGTTTTACCGCTGTTGTGATTGGATTTTCTATTAATTATGCAGCTTATTTTTGTGAAATATATCGTGGTGGAATTCAAACGATTCCAAAAGGTCAGTATGAAGCTGCTAAAATGCTTGGATTTACAAAAGGACAAACATTTTTTAAAATTGTATTACCACAAGTAGTAAAACAAGTTATCCCTCCTCTTGGAAGTGAATTTATGGTACTCGTAAAAGATACATCATTGGCACATGTAATTGGTGTTGCAGAATTGTATTTATTTTCCACGAATCAAATGGCAACAAGAGGAAGTATGATGCCAGTTGTTATGGCAGGTATTTTTTATCTTATTATGAACTGGATTGTGGAAAAATGTTTTATCCTCTTAGAAAAAAGGCTTAGTTATTATCAGTAGGAGGAAAAGATGAGTATGATAAAGGTAAAAAATTTAAAAAAGAGCTTTGATAAAAATGAAGTGTTAAAAGATATTTCTTTAGAAATCAACAATAGCGAGATTATTTCGATTATTGGTTCTTCTGGTTCAGGTAAGTCTACACTATTACGATGTATGACACAGTTAGAAAACATCGATAGTGGATTTATTGAAATTGATGGACAAGTTATGGTTTCTACTGAAAATGGTCATCCAGTATATGCTTCTAAAAATATCTTACAAGAAATACGAATGAAAACAGGACTTGTCTTTCAAAATTTCAATCTGTTTCCTCATTTTAACGTGTTAAGAAATGTAAGCGAAGCTCCAATACAAGTGTGCAAAATTCCAAAAGAACAGGCGATACAAGAAGCGAGAGAACTGTTAAAAAAACTTGGGTTATCGGATAAGGAAAATAATTATCCTTGTGAATTATCCGGTGGACAGTGCCAGAGAGTTTCTATTGCAAGAGCTTTGGCTTTAAAGCCAAAGGTACTGTTTTTTGATGAGCCAACATCAGCTCTCGATCCAGAACTAACAGGAGAAGTATTAAAAGTCATTAAATCCTTAACAGAATATCATATGACAATGGTTATCGTTACACATGAAATGGAATTTGCAAGAGAGATTTCGGATCGGATTATCTTTATGGATCAAGGTGTTATTGTAGAAGATTCTACACCAGAGGAGTTATTCCAATCTAAAAATGAAAGAGTGCGTTCTTTCTTAGGAAAATTTCGCTGTTAATATCGAAAAGAAAATAGACTAATACTAAAAAACATTTTAAAAAGTTCTTGACATAGTATTTATTCCGATGATATGATACTAACGTATGCCGCACAGCGAGGTTATAAGCGTAAGCACCGAAGCTGGCGAGTAATGATTAAGGAGGAACCCATTATGTACGCAATTATTGCAACAGGTGGTAAACAGTACAAAGTAGCAGAAGGCGATATCATCAAAGTTGAAAAACTTAACGCAGAAGCTGGTTCAACTGTTACATTTGACCAAGTTGTTTTTGTGAACAACGGTGAAGTTTTATGCGGTGAAGCTTTAGCAAACGCTAACGTAACAGCAACTGTTATGAGCGAAGGTAAAGGCAAAAAAGTAATCGTATACAAATATAAAAGAAAAACCGGTTACCACAAAAAACAAGGACATAGACAACCTTATACACAGGTTAAGATTGAAAAAATCAACGCTTAATTTGTTGAAAGAACAGGTAGTTCTATGATCAAGATAACGATAAAGAGGGATTCTACACAGTATAGAGAATTCCAAATCTGTGGTCATGCAGAATATGATGATTATGGAAGTGACATTGTATGTGCATCCATTTCTATCTTAGCTATTAATACGGTAAATGCACTTGATGCCTTTACAGATGCAGATTTTGTTTTAGAACAAGATCCGAATCAAGGACTGATTCATTTAACATTTCATGGTGAAATGGATCATGACACAAAGTTATTAATGGATGCTTTGGTATTGGGAATCCAATCCACAGCAGAAGAGTATGGCACAGATTATATACAAGTAATCTTCGAGGAGGTGTAACGACAATGATGAAAATGAACCTTCAATTTTTCGCTCATAAAAAAGGGGTAGGTTCTACTAAAAACGGTAGAGATTCTGAATCCAAAAGACTTGGTGCGAAAAGAGCTGACGGACAGTTTGTAAAAGCTGGTAACATTCTTTACAGACAGCGTGGAACAAAAATCCATCCAGGTGTAAACGTTGGACGTGGTGGAGATGATACATTATTTGCATTAGTAGATGGTGTAGTACGCTTCGAAAGAAAAGGCAGAGACAAAAAACAGTGTTCTGTATATCCAGTAGCATAATGAGTAAACAAGGACGGCTTCAAATGTAAAGTTTGGAGCCGATTTTTTATATGATAGGAACTTAGCGAATAACTGAAAGTTGCGAATCGTGTGCAAAGCACACTTTGTTATCGTAGCAAACACTAAAAAATAATTTTTCATTAAAATGTTAAAGTTCATTTTATATAATAAGAAGAGTTTTTATAGAAGAATATAGATTGCGTTATATTATAAATTCGTTATTTACAAGGAAAACATAGATAGATATAATGAAGAATAGAAAATAAAAAAGAACGGAGGACATTTATGTTCGCAGATAGAGCCAGAATTTTTATTAAATCAGGAAAAGGTGGCGATGGACATGTAAGTTTCCGTCGCGAACTCTATGTGCCAAATGGAGGACCTGATGGAGGAGATGGTGGAAAAGGTGGCGATGTTATTTTCGTTGTCGATGAAGGTCTTAATACATTAGCTGACTTTCGTAATGTAAGAAAATATTGTGCTGGAAATGGAGAAAACGGTGCAAAGAAAAAAATGCATGGTGCCAATGGTGCAGATATTATATTAAAAGTACCACCAGGAACGGTTGTAAAAGATGCTGAAACTGGAAAAGTAATTCTTGATATGTCCAATAGAAAAGAACCAGTTGTTCTTTTAAAAGGTGGACGTGGTGGAAAAGGAAATCAGCACTATGTAACACCTACTATGCAAGCACCTAAATATGCTCAGCCAGGACAAAGAAGTCAAGAACTTACTGTTGATCTTGAATTAAAGGTAATTGCAGATGTTGGTTTAGTGGGTTTCCCAAATGTTGGTAAATCAACATTTTTATCTCGTGTAACAAATGCACGTCCTAAGATTGCTAATTATCATTTTACAACATTAAATCCAAACCTTGGAGTTGTTGATTTAGATGGTGGACAAGGATTTGTAATCGCCGATATTCCTGGAATTATCGAGGGAGCATCAGAAGGTATTGGACTTGGATTACAGTTTTTACGTCACATTGAAAGAACGAAAGTAATCGTTCATATGGTAGATGCAGCAGGAGTAGAAGGTCGTGATCCAGTTGCTGATATTAAAGCGATTAATACGGAATTAAAAGCCTATAACGAAGAATTATTAAAGAGACCTCAAGTAATTGCAGCAAATAAAATTGATGCTCTTTATGGCGAAGAGTTAGAAAATGCGATTGCAAGAATTCGAGAAGAATTTAAAGAAGAGGGAATTGAAGTATATCCAATTTCAGCAGTATCTGGACAAGGGTTAAAAGAATTGCTCTGGCATATTAATGAGTTACTAGCAACGGTTGATCCAGAACCAGTTGTATTTGAACCAGAATTTACATTTGAAATGCCAGACATTAGTAATGAGCCATTTACTGTGGAATATGATGCAGTAGAAGATGAGTATGTGGTAGAAGGTCCAAGAATTGAAAGAATGCTTGGTTATACAAACTTAGAATCTGAAAAAGGATTTGAATTTTTCCAAAACTTCTTAAAAACAAATGGTATCTTAGAACAGTTAGAAGAACTTGGAATTCAAGAAGGCGATACAGTACGTATGTATGGCTTAGCTTTTGATTATTATAAATAACAATAAAGAGGTAATAGATTATGACAAGTAAACAAAGAGCATATTTAAAGGGACTGGCGATGACAATGGATCCAATTTTTCAAGTTGGAAAGTCTTCATTAACTCCAGAAATTATTGAAGCAATTCGTGAAGCAGTAGATGCAAGGGAATTAATTAAAGTTTCTGTTTTAAAAAACTGTGCAGATGATCCAAGAGAAATTGCTCAAGTCGTTGCAGAAAGAACACATTCTGAAGTTGTTCAAGTCATTGGAAAGAAAATTGTTCTTTATAAAGAAAATAAAAAGAAGAAAAAAATAGAGCTTCCAGCAGATAAAAGAAAACGCTCATAAATCATAGATAGAATCATTTGAAACGATAATGTTATAAGAAGGAAAATATTATGGTAGGAGATGAAAAGAAAGTTGGATTAATGGGTGGAACATTTAATCCAATTCATACAGGACATTTATTATTAGCAGAAATGGCATATGAACAGTTTCAGCTGGATAAGGTTTTATTTATGCCAGCAAGAAAACCTTATCATAAAACAGTTCGCACAATGGTTTCTGATCAAGAACGCATTGAAATGATACAGCTTGCTATTCAAGGAAATGCTAATTTTGAACTTTCTCTTATTGAATTTCAAAGAGAGGGCAATACGTATACGATTGATACATTAAAAGAATTGAATATAAAATATCCGAATACACAGTTTTATTTTATTATGGGTGCAGATTCACTCTATCAATTTTCACAATGGAAAGAACCAGAAGAAATTTTACAAAGAGCCATTCTTTTAGCAGCTTCAAGAGATGATATTGCCTCAAGTGCATTAAATAGTCAAATTGAATATTTGATTGAGCATTTTGGAATTGGTGATATTCGTCTATTAAAAAGTCCTAATATGGAAATCTCCTCTCATAATATTCGCAATCGGGTACTAGAAGGAAAATCAATTCGCTATCTTTTACCAGACGTTGTTCGAGAATATATAGAAACAAAAGGGTTATATCAAGAAAGATAAGGTGATAGAATGGATCGCATAAAAATTCGTGAATTATTAAATGCAAAAATGAATCCAAAACGTATGGAGCATATTTTAGGAGTTGAGTATACAGCAACTGCTTTAGCTATGTGCTATGAAGTTGATTTAGAGCAAGCATCACTGGCTGGTTTGTTACATGATTGTGCAAAACATTTATCAAGAGATGAAAAATTTGCAGAATGTCGACGGTTTGGCATTACAATCAATCAATTTGAACAAAGAAATCCAGAACTTTTACATGCTAAACTTGGTGCATGCTATGCAAAAGATATCTATGGAGTAGAAGATGAAGCAGTTTTAAGTGCGATTATTTGTCACACAACAGGAAAACCAGCTATGTCTACTTTGGATAAAATCATTTATATTGCGGATTATATTGAACCTAATCGGAATAAAGCACCTAAATTACCAATGCTTCGTAAATTAGCCTTTGAAGATCTTGATCAATGTTTATTTATTATTTTAGAAAATACCATTGAGTTTTTACAAGGAACAAGTTTAGCAATTGATGAATTAACATTAGAAACATATGAATATTATCGTACGATGTTAAAGAAATGATAGTGATAGAATCGTTTCTTGTTTACAAGATAGGAAATTAGAAGTAACGAAAAGCTATAAAGAGTGTATAAAGTATACTGTATTTTAAGATAGGATTTTATAAAAAACAAAAAAGGAGATTAAGAGATGGAAAATCGTGCAAAACAAATGGCATCGATTGCAGTAAAAGCGATTGATGATAAACTTGGAAAAGATATTAAAGTGATTGATATTAGTAATATTAGTATTGTAGCAGACTATTTCATTATCGCTAGTGGTGCTAATAAAAATCAAGTGCAAGCAATTGTAGATAATGTGGAAGATGAACTTGCAAAAGCAGGACACCATCCAAAACAAGTAGAAGGATATCAAACTGCAAATTGGATTTTATTAGATTATGGCGATATTATCTTGCATATATTTGATGAAGAGAATAGACTATTTTATGATATTGAACGCATTTGGAGAGATGGACAAGACGTTGATATCAAAGATTTTCTAGATGATAAATAAGAAAAATGCTTATTTTATCTAGTATATAGAAGTAAAATATAAAATCGACACGTTTTTATTATTGTCCAATGTCTATATAGAATTGACAGTGATAAAGAGCGTGTCTTTTTTACATAATAGAAAGTTCTCTTAATGAGTCATTTCCATTATGCAAAAAATTTGATAAAACAAAAGATAAAAAGGAGATGTTATATGTCAGGAGATACTCATGCAGCAGTTGGTGCCACATCTGCATTATTAGTAACACAACCAACTACATTGCTAGAAGCTGCCATTAGTATAGGATTTGGTATGCTAGGAGGATTATTAATTGATATTGATACGAAACAGAGTAAAGGAGCAAAATTGGGGAGAATCATTATGATTCCTTTCTTTTGTTATGTTGTAGTTGGACTTTATTTATTCGTTCGATGGAATAAGAACTATTTATTTTTAGTAACAAGTCAATTGGAAACAAAAACTTTAATCGCTATTTTAATGATAGGAGCACTTTATTTATATGGATATCATACACCACATAGGAAGTTTACACATTCTATAGAATTTATTGGAATGACAGGGATTTTATATTATATGGCAGGATTTCAATTTACACTTCCTCTTCTTGTAGGGAAAATATCCCATGTTCTAATTGATCTTCTCAATAAAACATCTGTGCGATTAAGCTGCATCTTTCAATTTGATTTTTGTATTGGTCTTGTTTCTTCTGATGGAATTTGTAATCGTATTTTAAAAGTTTTGGCTATTATCATTAGTGTTATCATACTCTTTTTATATTTCATACAATGGTGAATTTTTAGAAAAAATTCCATAATTTTTGGATTTAAAAAGTTTTTTTACAAAGACATGTATACATGAATTGAAGTATGGAGTTGACAGATTTCAAAAATATAGGTAGAATATATAAAATAAAACGTAAGAGGAAAGGAAGTAGGGAGATGAAAAAGAGAATATTAAGTATATTTTTTTCAGCAATTTTAGCAGTATCTTTAGCAGCTTGTGGAGGTCCAAGTAATCAAAGTGCTGCTAATGGAAAAGAAGATGGAGATGGTAAGAAATGGATCGTTGCTACTGATACTGTTTTTAAACCATTTGAGTATAAAAATGAAAAGGGGGAATTTGTAGGAATTGATGTCGATATTTTAAAAGCTATCGCAGAAGATCAAAATTTCAATTATGAACTTCAAAGTCTTGGATGGGATGGAGCAGTAGCTGCTGTTCAAGCAGGGCAGGCAGATGCTATTATTGCTGGAGCAACTATTAAGCAAGAACGTATTGATGCCGGCTGGATTTTTTCAGATGCTTATTATCAGGCAACACAATCTGTTGTTGTACCAGAAGATAGTAGCATAAAATCATTAGATGATTTAAAAGGAAAACATGTAGCAGTAAAAAATGGTACAGCAGGTGCCGATTATGCCAATGAATTAAAGGATAAATATGACTTTAAAGTTACAGTATTCGAAGATTCGCCAACTATGTATCAAGATGTCATAGCAGGAAATAGTGATGCATGCTTTGAAGATACACCTGTTATGAAATTTACAATTAAAGAAAACGGATTAGCACTTAAAGTATTAGAAGGTTCTGAAAATAGTGGTGCTGGATATGGTTTAGCTGTTATGGATAGCAACAAGCAAGAGTTTCTTGATATGTTTAATAAAGGCTTAGCCAATATTAAAGCAAACGGTACTTATGATGAAATTATTCAAAAGTACCTTGGAGAATAAAAAATAACTGTATGCAAAAGTGTAAAAACACGCGTTATTGATAAAACAATTTTTAGGATAAAAACTCGGATACGAAAGATATAAGAATAGAATAGCTATGAAAATTTGTAGCATTTGTTTTCGTATCTGGGCTTTTACCCCAATGTGTATACAATTACATATGTGGACAGTTTTTGGTGAATGATGATACTATAATTTATAAAAGGAGGACTGAACATGGTTTCAATTATTAATACATATGGAAGCATGCTCTTAGCTGCTTTAGGGCAAACGTGTTTACTTGCCTTTTTATCATTAATTTTTGCATGTATTTTAGGATTAGTGTTTGGTTTAATGAATGTAAGCCATTCTAAAGTTTTAAAAATTATTGGTGGAATTTATGTCGATGCTATTCGAGGAGTACCTTTAATTGTATTAGCTTATTTTATTTATTTTGGTGTTCCATATGCTGCAAAAGCACTTGGAATGACAGATTTTCGTTTAACAGCATTGTATGCTGGAACGATTACACTTGCATTAAACTGTGGAGCCTATATGGCAGAAATTCTTAGAGCTGGGATTCAATCTGTTGATCGTGGACAGATGGAGGCTGCTAGAAGTCTTGGTATGAGCTATGGGCATAGTATGAGAAAAGTTGTTCTTCCACAGGCGATTCGTACAATGATACCTTCTATTATCAACCAGTTTATTATTACATTAAAAGATACATCGATCTTATCAGTAATCGGTTTCCCTGAATTAGTAAATACAGGAAAGACTGTTGTAGCGAATACAATGAACGCATTTGGAACATGGGCAATTGTAGGTATTATGTATATGATTGTTATCATTTCACTTTCAAAAATTGCACGCCAAATTGAAAGGAGAGTAACAAATGGAAGATAATGTTAAAATTCATGTAAAAAATTTACAAAAACACTTTGGAAAGTTACAAGTATTAAAAGATATTAATTGTGATATTAAAGAAGGAGAAGTTGTTGTTATTTTAGGACCTTCTGGAAGTGGAAAATCTACATTT
>JADIML010000275.1 GCA_017694765.1 Candidatus Scybalomonas excrementavium | reverse complement strand
GAATTGACAAGAAAAAATAAAGCTGTTAAAATTTTCGCATAAAAGATTAAAAAACGAGGTACAAGGAGGAAGTAGAAATGAAATTTACTAAAATGCAAGGATTAGGAAATGATTATGTCTATGTGAATTGTTTGGAAGAACAAATAGAAAATCCAAAGGAAGTGGCAATCAAAGTAAGTGATCGCCATTTTGGAATTGGAAGTGATGGACTTATTTTAATTAAACCATCAGAAAAAGCAGACTTTTTTATGGAGATGTATAATGCAGATGGTTCTCAATCTGAAATGTGTGGAAATGGAATTCGTTGTGTTGGAAAATATGTCTATGATTTTGGGTTGACAAAGAAAACCGAAGTTGCAATTGATACACTAGCAGGCATTAAATATTTAACACTTCATATCGAAGACGGAAAAGTAGCGACAGTAACCGTTGATATGGGTGAGCCAATTTTAGAAGCAAAAGAAGTTCCAGTTGTCAGTGAAGAAAGTCAATTTATGAATCAAGAAGTAACAGTGCTTGGAAATACTTATCATATGACAGCAATCTCTATGGGAAATCCACATGGAGTTATTTTTGTAGATGATGTAAAAAATTTTCCAGTTCATGAAGTAGGAAGAGAATTAGAAGTTCATGAATATTTTCCAAGAAGAGCCAACATTGAGTTTTTAGAAGTGATAGATAAAAAAACAGCGAATATGCGTGTTTGGGAAAGGGGGTCAGGAGAAACACTTGCTTGTGGTACAGGAACTTGTGCTAGTGTTGTAGCTGGTGTATTAAATGATAAAGTGAATAGAGAAGTGCTTGTCCATTTATTAGGTGGTGATCTATTGATTGAATGGAGAGAAGAAGATAATCATGTTTATATGACAGGAGCTGCGACAACTGTATTTACAGGAGAGATAGAGTTATAAGCAAAATAGGTGGCAACTCTTATGCTAGTATTTAGAGTCAGTGGAGAAATTTATATAAATTTCATATAGAAATGAAAAGAATATTTAGAAAAAACGACATATTTCTTATAGAAAACAGACAATAAATCCGTTATAATAGAAAAGAAACAGAAAATAAGTATTTGGCAAGAAAAGAAAGGAATTTCTATGAGAAAATGGTATCAAAAAGGAATTGCGTTATTGTTAGCAATTTGTTTATGTCAATCTATACAATCTCCAGTAGCTGTCTTGGCAGATACAGAGAATGAAGTCGATAGTTATTTAGATGTCACAGTAAAGAAAGAATATATCTATCATACATTTGGATTAACGGATGATCGATATTCTAGTTATCAATGGGCTTTACAAAATATAGGAAAGCTATGGTATTGGGACTTATTGCCAAGTGGAGAAATTGGGAAGAAAATCAGAGCTACGAAAGGAATTGATATTGGGATAAAAGAGACATGGTCCTATTTCGAGGAAAAAGGTAGTAATCGTGAAATTATTGTTGCCATTATTGATACAGGAGTTGATACAAAGCATGAGGATTTAAAAGGACATTTTTGGGTGAATGAGTTAGAGAATTCCAATCAAAAAGATGACGATGATAATGGATTAACAGATGATGTGAATGGATGGAATTTCTATGATAATAGTAGTATGCTATGTAATTATGGAAGTTATGATGCCGTTTATCAAGAATATGAGGACGATCATGGAACTCATTGTGCTGGAACGATTGCAGCAACTAAAAATAATGGAATAGGAATTGCAGGAATTGTAGGAAACGCAAATATCAAGTTAATGGTTATAAAAGCGTTAGGTGGTTCTGAGGGAAGTGATACAGGAGTAGGAAATACATCTTCCATTGTACAAGCCATTCGTTATGCAGAGAGAATGGGTGCTCAAATTTGTAATTTAAGTTTTGGTGGTGAAGGAGAAGATCCCGTTCTTCGCAGTGTCATTGAAGATTCTGATATGCTATTTGTATGTGCCAGTGGAAATGATGGGAAAGATATGGATGATACGCCGATGTATCCAGCTGCATATAACTTTTCTAATGTGATTTCTGTTGCGAATATAAATGCAGATGGAAGTTTGGCAGCTAGTTCTAATTATGGTGTTAAAAATGTAGATCTTGGAGCACCAGGAGCGACTATTATGAGTACATTAGTAGGTGATAATTATGGTACTATGACAGGTACTTCTATGTCTGCACCAATGGTAACAGGAGCTTGTGCACTTCTTTACAGTTTTCACGATTCTATGACAGCGAAAGATGCTAAAAATATCGTATTAAACACAACTACTTCTTTAGAATCTCTTGATGGCAAGGTGAAGACAGGAGGCATGTTAAATGTTCTTAATATGTTAAAGGCGACATATCAACCATCGGAACAAAATAAAGCATTAACCGTATCCCTTTCTACAAAAAGTGTAAAAAATTCAACTGCAAAAAAAATCAAAATTGATGTAGATACAAAAAGAGATCTTGTGGAAGTTCGTATTGCAAAAGGAAATGTTTCTCTTTCAAAATTTCAGTCTGGAAAAGTGGGAACAGCTTTAACAAATAAAAAAAGTCAGATGCATACTGTTAAAAAATCTGGAACTTACACCATTTATGTAAGAGATCGTGCTGGTGAAGAGCAAGTTTCTACAATTATGGTAGAAATTAAAACTTCGCTAAAAGATAAAGGTTTGGTACATAAATCAAAAATGTCCTTTTTATCATAAGAGGAAATAGGAGAGTTGTATGGTTAGGAGATTGTAAGCTGATAGTTGCACCGAAAGTATGACTTTGGTATAATAGTAAAACATACATAAATTTAACAAAAATTAAGGAGAGATACTATGAAATATTTCGGAACAGATGGTTTTCGTGGAGAAGCGAATGTGGATCTGAATGTCGAGCATGCCTATAAAATTGGTCGTTATCTTGGCTGGTATTATGGAAAGCGTTTAAATAAAAAAGCAAAAGTTGCCATTGGAAAAGATACAAGAAGAAGTAGTTATATGTTTGAATATGCCCTTGTATCTGGTTTCACTGCCAGTGGAGCAGATGTATCACTTCTTCATGTTACAACAACACCAAGCGTTTCTTTCGTTGTTCGTACAGAAGATTTTGATTGTGGCATTATGATTTCTGCAAGCCATAACCCATATTATGATAATGGAATTAAAATTATCAATGGAAGTGGATATAAAATGGAGGCAGAAGTGGAAGAACAAATTGAGCAATATATCGATGGAGAGATGGAAGAAGTACCACTTGCTACAAGAGACGAGATTGGAAGAACAATTGATCACGCTGCAGGAAGAAATCATTATATTGGATATTTAATTTCTACAGCAACTCGTTCTTTTAAAGATTTTCGTGTTGGTTTAGATTGTTCCAATGGTTCAGCAAGTGCCATTGCGAAAAGTGTGTTTGATGCACTTGGTGCAAAAACTTATGTGATTAACGATGAACCAAATGGTTTTAACATCAATACAAATTGTGGTTCTACTCATATTGAAGTATTACAACAATTTGTAAAAGAACATCAATTAGACATTGGATTTGCTTATGATGGAGATGCGGATCGCTGTATTGCAGTAGATAATGAAGGTAATGTTGTAGATGGCGACTTGATTCTTTATGTTTGTGGAAAGTATTTAAAAGAAAAAGGTGCTTTAATTAATGATACAGTCGTTACAACTATTATGAGTAATATGGGTCTTTATAAAGCATTTGATAAAGCTGGAATTCGTTATGAAAAGACAGCCGTTGGTGACAAATATGTATTCCAAAATATGATGGAGAATGGACATTGTCTTGGTGGAGAACAATCAGGACATATTATATTTAGCAAATATGGTGCCACTGGAGATGGCATTATGACATCACTTCGCATCATGGAAGCTGTGACAGAAAAGAAAAAAGATTTAGCAACTTTAGTAAAAGAAGTGAAGATCTATCCACAGCTATTAAAAAATGTGCGTGTAAAAGATAAAGCACAAACACGAGCAGATAAAGAGGTAATCAAAGCGATTCAGCACGTGGAAGAAAAACTTGGAGATGAAGGAAGGATTCTTGTTCGAGAAAGTGGAACAGAACCAGTAATTCGTGTTATGGTAGAAGCAAGTACCGATGAACGTTGTAGAGAGTGTGTAGAAGAAATTATAAAGGTAATCGAAGAAAGAGGACTAACTGCATAGGAGATATGACAGTGTATAATTTCTATGACACAAGAAGTTATATTATAATATACAGAGAAAAATCAGGCTATAATTTTGTATATGATAAGAAGTGGCAGGCGATTTATGTCTGTCGCTTTCTCACATTATAGGAAATCCTCTTGATGAGTCATTTTCATAATGTAAAAAAGGCTGTGCAAGGCACACTTTGTTTTTTTAGAAAGGTGATACAATTTTATGAAACGAATTTATCGGATAATAGCAATTTTTTTATCTCTTACACTTTTAAGTGGATGTGGATATAAGGGAAATGCTTTGTCAAAGGAAGATACGAGTCTTGATGGGAGCAGTGAAGAAATAGCTGAGAATCACACGGAAAGCACAACAGCAGAAACTACGACTGAGGAATTAAATCCATCTGATTTAGAAGGAACTGTTTTAGATGAAATGATTCAAAATGCAGTGAAAAAAATGACATTGCAAGAAAAGATAGGACAAATGTTTCTTGTAAACATTGAATTATTGGATCCAGCTTCTCCTGAAAGTTATCAGTATCAAAATATTACAAAGAAAATGAAAAAAACATTAAGAGACTATCCCGTTGGAGGTGTTATTTTCTTTTCAAGAAATATACAAACGAGAAAACAAACAAAAACTTTTATAAGAAGATTACAAAAAACGAGTCAGTATCCTCTCTTTATTGCAGTTGATGAAGAGGGGGGAGAAATTAGTCGAATTGCTCATAATAAGAAGATGAAAACAACAAAGTTTCCAACTATGAAAACAATCGGAGATACTGGTGATATAACGAAAGCATTTGAAGTTGGAGATACGATAGGCAGAGAAATTTCAGAACTTGGATTTAATTTAGATTTTGCTCCAGTAGCCGATCTTTATAGCAATCCAGATAGTCCAGAAATTGGAGAACGTTCTTTTGGAAGTGATCCAGAAATGACAGGCAGTATGGTTGCTGAAGTTGTAAAAGGGTTACAAGGTCAAAATGTCAGTGCAACGCTAAAACACTTTCCAGGGCATGGAAGTGCAAAAGAAGATACTCATAAAGGCTATGCTGACATTACACAATCGATAAAAGAGTTGCGTGAGTCTGAGTTTATCCCATTCCAAGCAGGAATTGAGGCAGGAACTGATTTGATTATGGTATCCCATTTGGCAATTACAAGTGTAACAGATAATAAGACACCAGCGTCTATGTCCTCTTTGATTGTGACAGAAATTTTGAGAAATGAACTAGGGTATCAAAATATTATTGTGACGGATGCTCTCAATATGAAGGCAATTACGAACTATTATACACCGGGTAAAGCAGCAGTAGAAGCAATTGAAGCAGGCGTTGATCTATTGTTAATGCCAGAAAACTTAGAAGAGGCCTTTGATTCTGTATATCAAGCTATTTTAACAGGTGATATTGATGAAAAGAGAATTGATGAATCTGTGACACGAATTATAAAAACAAAGATTGTAAGAGGTGTGATTTCTTTAGAAGATCCTTTATTGCTCCCTGTAGAAGAGGAAAATGAGAAAAATCTAGAAGCAGAATCTACAAAAAAAGAGACAAAACAAAAAGAAAGTGATTCTCATAAAAAGAAAGTGAAACGAGAAAGTAAGAAGAAAAATACAGAAAAGAATGATAAATAAAAAGAAATAAAAATATATATTGAATAATCAAACAAAATTGTGAAAAATATATATGTAATACCATATAATTCTTTTGAATATAAAGTGGTTTTTGTATAATTTGCAGAAAATTTAACTTTATATTGTCCAATTCTATAAAAGAGTGGTAAAATAGAAGGGAAAAAATGAAGAAAGAATAGGTGGGAACTATGTCAAAACTTGATTTATTGTATGAAGGAAAAGCAAAAAAAGTATTTACAACACAAAATCCAGATGTACTCATTGTTTCTTATAAAGATGATGCAACTGCATTTAATGGAGAGAAAAAAGGGAGTATTGTTGGAAAAGGTGTCGTGAATAATAGAATGACAAATTATATTTTTCAGCACTTAGAGGAAAAGGGAATTCCAACACATTATATCAGAGAGTTAAATGATAGGGAAACGGAAGTAAAACGAGTAGAAATTGTTCCATTAGAAGTGATTGTTCGCAATGTGGCAGCAGGTAGTTTTTCAAAAAAATTAGGAATTGAAGAAGGATTTCCATTAAAAGAACCAACATTGGAGTTTAGTTATAAAAATGACGAGTTAGGAGATCCATTTATTAATGATTTTTATGCTATCGCATTGGGGCTCGCAACGAGGGAAGAAATTCAAAAAATTACAACACTTGTTTTTCGGATCAATGAAGAACTGAAAAAGTTTTTTGAAGAAAGAGGAATTCGTCTTATTGATTTTAAAGTGGAATTTGGACGTTATAAAGGAGATATTTTATTAGCCGATGAAATTTCTCCAGATACTTGTCGTTTATGGGATTTGAATACAAATGAAAAATTGGATAAAGACCGTTTCCGTAGAGATATGGGACATGTAGAAGAAGCCTATGAAGAAGTTTTTCAACGGCTAGGACTTGACAAACTTCTATAAAATGTGTTAAAAAAATAGAACTTTTCTTATTCTATTCATTTTAGTTAATACAAATGAAATAGTTCCTTCCAATATATGATAAATCAATATATCGTAAGGACACTTATAAAAAAGGAGAACATGAAACTATGAATCATAAATATCAAAGCCCACTATCTGAAAGATATGCTAGTAAAGAAATGCAATATATTTTCTCACCAGAGATGAAATTTAAAACATGGAGAAAACTTTGGGTTGCTTTAGCAGAGGTAGAACATGAACTAGGTCTTCCAATTACAAAAGATCAAATTGAAGAATTAAAATCTTATGAAGATGATATTAATTATGAAGTAGCAAAAGCAAGAGAAAAAGAAGTACGCCATGATGTTATGTCTCATGTATATGCTTATGGACAACAATGTCCAAAAGCAAAAGGAATTATTCATTTAGGTGCAACTTCTTGTTATGTTGGTGATAATACAGATATTATTATTATGACAGAAGCAATGAAGCTCGTTCGTAAAAAATTATTAAATGTAATGAATGAATTAGCAAAATTTGCTATGAAATATAAAGACTTACCAACACTTGGTTTTACACATTTTCAGCCAGCACAGCCAACGACAGTTGGAAAAAGAGCAACTTTATGGCTTCAAGAATTACAGTTAGATTTAGAAGATCTAGAATATATGATTGGTCAACAAAAATTGTTAGGGTCGAAAGGAACAACTGGTACGCAAGCAAGTTTTTTAGAACTATTTAATGGAGATCATGAAACCATTCGTAAAATTGATACGATGATTGCAAAGAAGATGGGATTTGAACAATGTTATGCTGTATCAGGACAGACCTATTCAAGAAAAGTGGACGCAAGAATCTTAAATGTATTAAGTGGGATTGCTCAAAGTGCTCATAAGTTTTCTAATGATATTCGTTTGCTTCAACATTTAAAAGAAATTGAAGAACCATTTGAAAAGCATCAAATCGGCTCTTCTGCCATGGCATATAAGAGAAATCCAATGAGAAGTGAACGTATTGCTTCCTTAGCAAACTATGTAATGGTTGACGCTTTAAATCCAGCGATTACTTCTGCAACACAGTGGTTTGAAAGAACATTAGATGATTCAGCAAATAAGAGAATCTCGATTCCAGAAGCATTTTTAGCAATTGATGGAATTTTAGATTTATATTTAAACGTTGTAGATGGATTAGTTGTTTATGAGAAAGTCATTACAAAACGTCTTATGAGCGAACTTCCTTTTATGGCAACAGAAAATATTATGATGGATGCTGTAAAAGCAGGAGGAGATCGTCAAGAATTACATGAGAAAATTCGTGTTCATTCTATGGCAGCAGGGCGTGTTGTAAAAGAAGAAGGAAAAGAAAACGATCTGTTAGAACGTATTGCAGGAGATGAATCCTTTGGAATGACACTAGAACAGTTACAAAAAATTATGAAGCCGGAAAACTTTGTTGGACGTGCACCACAACAAACAGAAGAATATATTACAGAAATTATTCAACCGATCCTAAATGCAAATCAAGAAGAACTTGGTTTAACAGCAGAAATTACAGTTTAAAGATATATCAATAAGGTTATTATGGTATAAAATATAGATTTTGTGTAAAATAATAATATCAAATATTTAGTTTTTTATAAATATGATATATATGGTTTAAATGGAAAATGCGTATTGGAAATGATAGTTATCTTTTCTAATGCGTATTTTTTTACATGATAGAACTTCCTCTTAATGAGTCATTTCCATCATAAGAAGAAGGTGGAAAGTACATGTTGTTCTCATCAGTCTCTCAATAAGTTATTTTGTAATAACGAGATAAAATACTTTTCATTCGCTTTCTGATATAGTACAATCTAAGACAGAAAGAAGCAACTTAGGAGGAAAAAGGTGCAAGGAAATTTAGAGGCATATAAGGTATTTTATTATGTTGCAAAGTATGGAGGAATCACAATAGCAAGTGAGAAATTATGTATCTCTCAGCCAGCAGTGAGCCAATCCATTAAGCAAATGGAACAAAATCTAGGAGTTTCTTTATTTATAAGAACTTCTAAAGGAACAAAATTGACAAAAGAAGGCGAACTTTTATATCACTATGTAAAAGAGGGGTATGAAACGATTATGAAAGGGGAAGGTAAATTAAGAGAGTGGTTAAATTTGGAAGATGGAGAAATTCGAATTGGTGCTAGTGATATGACGCTACGGTATTATTTACTTCCTTATTTAGAGAAATTTCATGAGCAATATCCAAAAGTGAAAGTATCTGTTACAAATGGACCTACTCCTGAAACACTTTCATACTTAAAAGATGGCAGAATTGACTTTGGAGTTGTTACAGAGCCTATCCAGAAAGGAAGGGACTATAAAATATATTCCGTTAGAGAAATAGAAGATATTTTTATAGCAGGAAGCAAGTTTACTTTTTTAAAAGATGCAAGTCTGTCCTATAAGGAATTAGAGCATAATCCTGTCATTTGTCTAGAACCAAATACAAGTACAAGAACCTATGTAGATCATTGGCTTTCTACTCATCAAGTGGAATTAAAGCCGGAGATTGAATTGGCGACGAGTGATATGATTATTCAATTTGCTAAGAGAAACTTTGGGATTGGATGTGTTGTAAAGGATTTTGCTAAGTCTTCTTTAGAGAAGGAAGAATTGTTTGAATTACAGTTCCAAAAAAAGATTCCAAAACGTCATATTTTACTTGTAGCAAGTAAGCATAATTCTATCTCAAAAGCTGCAGAAAAATTATTGAATCTTATGATAGGAGAAGAGAAATGAGTCGAATTATTTTAATGGTAATAAGATGTCTCCCATTTATTCCATATTGGTTTTATATGCTTGGAAAATTAGGAAAGAGAGACGGATATGATGAAAAAACGAGATATGATTTTGTCCATAGAATGACAACGTATATTAATCGAGTTGGACGGGTTGTAATTGAATCAGATGGACAAGAAAACCTTCCAAAAGAAAATGGATATATTATGTTTCCAAATCATCAAGGGCTTTATGATGTGTTAGCATTTTTGGAATGTCATGAGCGTCCATTTTCTGTTGTTGCAAAAAAAGAGGTAAAAGATGTCATTTTATTAAAACAAGTATTTTGTGTGTTACGTGCTCAGATGATTGATAGAAATGATGTAAGACAAGGATTAAAAGTCATTAAGAAAATGACAGAAGAAGTTTTACAAGGAAGAAATTATATTATTTTTGCAGAAGGGACAAGATCGAAACGTGGAAATGAAATTGGAGAGTTTAAAGGTGGAAGTTTTAAAAGTGCTATGAATGCGAAATGTCCTATCGTTCCAGTAGCTCTCCTTGATGCGTTTATTCCATTTGACCAAAATAGTATTCGAAAGACAACCGTTCAAGTACATTTTTTAGAACCTATTTATTGTGAAGAATATAAGGATATGAAATCAAAGGAGATTGCTAAAATGGTAGAAGAGCGTATTCGAAATAAGATTGAACAATGTCAAAGAGAGAAGCAATCAACATGATTTCTTGTATAATAAGAAATTCCCTTTCATGAGTCATTTCCATGATATAAAAAAGAACTATATAACTATTAGTTATGTAGAACATAAAGAATATTAATTTTACTTATAGCAATACTTGTAGTACAATAAAGGCGAAATATAGTAATCAATCGTGAAATACACGAACCAAATTTAGGAGGAATATGCAAATGGTAAGAGCAATTGTAGGTGCTAACTGGGGCGATGAAGGTAAAGGGAAAATTACAGATATGCTCGCAAAAGAGTCCGATATTGTAATCCGTTTTCAAGGAGGGGCCAATGCAGGACATACAATTATCAATAACTATGGTAAATTTGCATTACATACGTTACCATCTGGTGTTTTTTATGATCATATTACAAATGTTATTGGTAATGGAGTTGCACTGAACATTCCTGTTTTATTTCATGAGATTCAAGAGTTGACATCTCGAAATGTACCTATGCCAAAACTTCTTATTTCAGATAGAGCACAGATGGTAATGCCATATCATATTTTATTTGATCAATATGAAGAAGAGCGTTTAGGTGGAAAATCTTTTGGATCTACAAAATCAGGAATTGCACCATTTTACTCAGATAAATATGCAAAAATTGGTTTCCAAGTAAGTGAATTATTCGATGAAGAAACATTATATGAGAAAGTAAAACATGTTTGTGAAACAAAAAATATATTATTAGAACATTTATATCATAAACCATTATTAAATCCAGAGGAATTATTTGAAACATTAAAAGAATACCGTAAAATGGTAGAACCATATGTAGCTGATGTCTCTGTATTTTTAAATGAAGCGATTAAAAATGGGAAAAATTTATTATTAGAAGGACAGCTTGGAACGTTAAAAGATCCCGATCATGGAATTTATCCAATGGTAACTTCTTCTTCTACTTTAGCTGCTTTTGGAGCAGTAGGAGCTGGTATTCCACCTTATGAAATTAAAAAAGTCATTACTGTTGTAAAAGCATATTCTAGTGCAGTAGGAGCTGGTGCTTTTGTTAGTGAAATTTTTGGAGAAGAAGCAGATGAGTTAAGAAGACGTGGCGGTGACGGTGGAGAATATGGAGCAACAACGGGTCGTCCAAGACGTATGGGATGGTTTGATTGTGTAGCTTCTCGCTATGGTTGTCGTTTACAAGGTACAACAGATGTTGCCTTTACAGTGCTTGATGTATTAGGATATTTAGATGAAATTCCAGTGTGCGTGGCGTATGAAGTAGATGGAGAAATCATTCATGATTTCCCAACAACAAGACAGCTTGAGAAAGCGAAACCAGTGATTCAAACATTGCCAGGATGGAAAACAGACATTCGTGGAATTAAAAACTATGAAGAACTTCCTGAAAATTGTCGCAAATATATAGAATTTGTAGAAGAGCAACTTGGATATCCAATTACAATGGTATCAAATGGTCCAGGAAGAGATGATATTATTTATTGTAAATAATGAATTGTAAATTCGGTTCTATCATAAAAGTTGGGGTGATTTTCACCCCAGCTTTTTGTATATAAGTTCTAAATCTTTTCCAATGCGTATTTTTTTTAGCTATGTTGGTC
>JADIML010000274.1 GCA_017694765.1 Candidatus Scybalomonas excrementavium | reverse complement strand
TATGATGTCTTTATGCTACAAAATGGATACTTAGGTGCTTTTATTCTTGGATTTTCCTTACATTCTCCATGGATCAATGATTTGAAAACGGCTAGAACTCCTACCGTTCTTTATGATAACTATATTATTGCAAATCCGAATATTGCTTCGGTTGGAATTGATAATCATGAAGGAATGGAACTAGCTGTCTCGCATCTAAAACAGCTTGGTCATCGTAAAATTGGCTATCTAAGTCATGCACTTGGTTCTCATATTATGCAAGTACGTCATAAAGCTTTCTTTCAAGCATTAAAGCAAAATGGATTAAAATCAGGACCAACCTTAGCTGGTAGTTCCTACTATATTACACAATGTATGGAACGCCACCTTCCAAGACTTTTAGATTTAGGCGTAACTGCCATTATATGTAGCCATGACCTAATTGCCAATGCTACTATGATTCAATGTCAACAACTAGGCTATAAAGTTCCATCGGATATTAGTATTATTGGATTTGATGATTTACCAATTTGTTCCTATACTTCTCCACCAATTACAACGATTCGACAAGATCGGATTCAATTAGGAAAAAGTGGATACTATGCACTAAGTAGCTTAATGAATGAAGTTTCCATTGGAACACTCTTATTACATGCCAAATTAATCATTCGAGAATCCACTGGAAATGCCAAAAAAAGAGATTGCCTTGACTAAATGAATGAGTCTATGCAATCTCTTTCTTTATGGGTATGTGATTCCTAACGAGTATAGGATTACGAGTAAGTACCCACTTCCTATACCATTAAAAACTCTTCTAATGTTAGTTGAAACTTCATTATAATCTCGGCTGCTCTACAACCAACATAGCGAAGATGCCACGGTTCGAAACTATATCCAGTAATCGCTTCCTTTCCTTTTGGATACCGGATAATAAAACCTTCTTTCCAACAATTTTTCTTCAACCATCTATACTCTTTCGTATTGGCAAAACATTCTTCTAGTTGATAATTCACACTGGCACAAGAAATATCAACAGCGAGTCCAGTTTGATGTTCGCTATATCCAGGTTTTGCACTATACCGATTCGCATAAGAACAACCATGTTTCTTAACACTTTCCTCATAAAGCTCTTTTTGTCTTTCATAAGAACGATATCCTGATATCATCGCAAAATATTGTCCTTCTTTCATCCCTCGAATAAATAATTTTTCTAAGGCTAGTGCCACTTCTTGCTCTAAATACTTTTTCCCTGCTTTTCCTTCTATGTAACCAAAATTCCCTTGATAAAAACATAATGTTGTTTCCTTTTTTCCTTCTTTTTCCACTGCAAACATAACATGAGGGATTGTCAAATGTTTTGGTATTTGCTCTTTCCTTATTTTATGTTGCTTATTGACTAATTGTAACTTATCCTCTTCCTTCATTTCCTTCTTTCCTCTCAACTTTTTTCATCCACAAAGTTATCCACATCATGTGGATAACTCTATCAACAAATTATCCACTTTGCTTTTACTACATATTGTTTTTCTATTTTTTGATCCTACTATATATTTGTAAATTTTCATCACTTATCCACTCCATTTTTTCTTATCAACAAATTCTCGTTACTTATCCACTTTTTCTCCACGAGTTTGCTATTTTAAAAAAAATGAAGTATAATAAATGCTTAGGCATAAATAAATCCTTTTTCTTATACGTACAAGTAAGAAATCTCTCACAGGATTTCTTCTGTTCAATATATGTATCATCGGATTTTCTTATGCACTCTATTGTAATAGAATAGGAGATATTATGTTACGAACGCTTATTTTACTTCTTTTTCTCATTGTATATTTTATACTCGGTTGTCCAGTCAACATTATTTTAACCATTATGGACAAAAAAAATCCGGGAATCAAAACAAAAGTTTCAGAAAAACTTGTGAAAGCTGGATTTAAGTGCTGTCTTTTCATTGCTGGTGCTAAAATCACAGTGAATGGGAAAGAACATATTCCCCTTGATCAACCAGTTTTATTTGTAAGCAATCATCGCAGTTATTTTGATATTTTAGTTTCTTATGTAGCAAGTCCAATTCCTCTTGGTTTTGTTGCCAAAAAAGAAATGGAAAAAATACCGGGATTATCTACATGGATGAAAAACATACGTTGTCTATTCCTTGATCGTGATAATATTAAAGAAGGATTAAAAACGATATTAGAAGGTGTCGAACAACTAAAATCTGGATACTCCATTCAAATTTTTCCAGAAGGAACTAGAAATCATGAGGAACAAATGCTTCCTTTCAAAGAGGGAAGCACAAAAATGGCAGAGAAAGCAAAGGTTCCAATTATTCCTGTGGCACTTAAAAATACTGATGCTTTATTTGAACGAAATAAATATCTTGCCATGAAATCATCGAATGTAACCATTACATTTGGAGAACCAATTTACATCGATCAACTAGAAAAAGAACAGAAGAAATTTCTTGGTGCATATCTACAATCCATTATCGCAGATATGTTATCCTCTAAAGACGAAATCATATAGAATAGAATCCCACTTCCCTATTCTATTCCTATCATGTATAAGACTTTAGACTTTCTATTTTATACAGAAAGTCTAAAGTTTTTTTGATTTCAAAATGATTAGTTGTTTTCTTGAAAAAAAAATGGTACAATAATGAATACTTATGATTTTACACTAGGAGGGATTTCTCATGCCAGTATGGGCGATTTTACTAATTATTTTAGTCATTATGATTGCCGTTTTTGCATTCCTTTACTACTATGGTAAAAAAATGCAAACAAAACAAGAAGAAAATCGAGCACAATTAGAGGCTGCTGCTCAAAATGTTTCTATGCTTGTCATTGATAAGAAACGCATGAAAATAAAAGATGCGGATCTTCCAAAAATTGTAATGGAACAATTTCCAAAGCGTTATATGAACGCAAAAATGCCGATTGTAAAAGCGAAAATTGGACCAAGAATTATGTCTTTAATCGCAGAGGAAGAAGTATTTGATTTAATTCCAGTAAAAGCGGAAATTAAGGCAAGTGTAAGCGGAATTTATATTTTATCCATTCGCAATTTCCGTAATGCAGAAGTTGCACCACCAGAGAAAAAAGGCTTCTTGGCAAAAATTCGTAAAAAACAGTCTGAACTTTTAAAAAAAGATAAATAAACTACTATGTATATGGAAATGCTTCGTTAAGAGAAATTTCCTATCATACCAAAAAGGACACGCTATCGTTTTTATGTTACGACAGAGTGTCCTTTTTTATCTGGATATCTATTCTTTTATACGTCTTTTTCTTGTATTTTAATTGTAATTTCGCATTTTGACACGTGTTCCCCTTGAATTTCTAACTGGTACTGAATCCAAAGTTCCATTCCATCTTCTTTTTCCGTAACTGTCAACGCCTTTGTATGTACTCCCATAAGAAGCATGCCCATTGGTGTATGATAATTGGAATGATTTTTTTTACCAATTTCAAAAACCATCGTATGTTCACTAACACCTCTTTTTTTGAGTTCTACGATACCATCACTAATTTTTAGCACATTTTTCGTAATATCATCATCTTCTGACATCTGCTCTTCATAGAAGATATAATGTTTTCCATTCTTTAAATAATATTCTCCAGTCGTTACCAATTCAATGGGTTCATTCTCTTCCAAATCAAATTGTCTACCACAAATGGAAACTAACACTTGCTTTGTCATATTATCACTCCTAATTGTCCTTACCAAGTTCATACGATTCAATATCAATGCTGTTTACATTTTCTTCACTTACATTACATGGTAAAACACCATCTGCAAAAGAAATAAACCGTTCCACTGCATCACTGACATAATACTCATAAACTGGCTCTTTCTTCTCCTCCTTCATGAGCAATCCTTTTCTTGCTAACAGCTCTTTTAAACTCTTTGTTGTTTCATAAGCTGGATTTACAAGTTTTACTTGATCGCCCATAATACGAGCAATCGTATTGCGAATCAGTGGATAATGCGTACATCCTAAAATTAAAGTATCAATATTATAATCTTTTAATTCTCCTAAGTATCTAGATGCAATATCATCCGTCACCCGATCTTCTACAAGCCCTTCTTCTACAAGTGGTACAAATAAAGGACAAGACTTTCCTACCACTGTAATATCCGAATCAAGTTTTGTTAAACATTGTGTATACACTCTACTTTTAATCGTTCCTTCTGTACCAATGACACCGATATGCTTTGTTCTTGTTACTTCACAAGCTGTTTTTGCGCCTGCTTCTATAACCCCAATAATTGGAATATCAATCTCTTCTTGAATGGTCGGAAGAGCCAAAGCACTTGCTGTATTACAAGCAACTACAATGGCTTTTACATCTTTCGTACGCAAAAAATTTACAATCTGACGGCTAAAACGTAGCACTGTATTTGGTGATTTACTCCCATAAGGTACTCTTGCAGTATCTCCAAAGTAAACGATATTTTCATGAGGAAGTTGGCGCATAATCTCTCTTGCAACTGTTAAACCACCAACTCCAGAGTCAAAAACTCCAATGGGTTTTTTCATCTTTTTGTCTCCTCCAATTATTGATCATATCGCTTATAAGCAAGCTGAACTAATTTTTCTACTAATTGTGTCACTTCCATTCCTTTTTCTGCCCAAAGCATTGGATACATACTAATATTTGTAAATCCTGGAAGTGTATTTAACTCATTAAAGACAATGTCATTTGTTCCTTCTTCAAGGAAGAAGTCAATTCTTGCAAGTCCATATCCATCGACTGCTTCAAAGATTTTAAGAGCATGTTCTCTCACTTTATCTTCGATGCCATCTGGAAATTGTGGACGTGTATTTGTCTTAGATTCTGCATTAAAATATTTTGCTTCATAATCATAAAACTCTGCTGCTGCTAATACTTCTCCAACACCAGATGCTTTTAACTCTTCTCCACCAAGCACTGCACATTCAATTTCACGACCAATAATCGTTTCTTCTACTAAAATCTTCGTGTCATGACAAGCAGCATTTTCAATACTCTTTCTTAATTCTTCTCGATTGGATGCTTTACTTACCCCTTGAGAAGAACCTGCATTGGCTGGTTTTACGAATACTGGATATGGAATTGCATTTTCTACTTTAGCAATGACTTGTTCCATATCTTTCATCTCTGATTTACGGACAGGTACCCATTTTGCTTGACGAATATCTAAAGTATCCACAATCACTTTTGTGTGGAATTTATCCATAGAAACTGCAGATGCTAATACGCCACATCCTACATATGGAATTTTTGCTAATTCAAACAGCCCTTGAATCGTTCCATCTTCTCCATGAAGTCCATGAAGAACAGGAAATGCTACATCAATTTTAATGGATTTGTATTTACCATTTTCTTCCACTATCAACTCTTTCTTTGTAGCATCAGGTGATAAAATAGCATGTTTTTTGGATTCTCTCCATGTGTTATTCTGGATCTCTTCGATAGAGTCAACTAATAGCCATTCTCCCTCTTTTGTAATACCCAGAAGATATTTGTTATAGTGTTCCTCATTTAGACTTCTAATAATTGTCTGCACAGACATACAAGAAACATCGTGTTCGGAAGACTGTCCTCCAAAAATTACTAATATATTTTGTTTATTCATTTTCTATCCCATCCTTTTTTCCATAAAAACAAACTCTTTCTTCTAATCATTATGTAAGATTTGAAAAAAAGAGTCTGTCTCTTCCTTCTTTTGGCTAGAATTTTTCTCTTCTAGCTACTATTCTGTTTTATTTTACTATTTCTTCCTATACTTTTCAATAGCACAAGAAGGCGTTTTGTTCATTTCATCCGAAATTTTTCCTTACTACGACTTGTGTATTCTTCTTTTTATCCAAGAATTAGACTGTAACATTTCTAATAATTTAAAACGATATTTTGGTTGTAATGCTTTATAATCTTCTTCGGTTAATACATTTTGTAGTTTTTCCTTTGATTCATCTGGAACAATGCCATGTGTCTCATCTAGAAAGCATAGAGATGGATACATAACACACCACCAATTATGCCCTTTTGCTTCTCCAATATCAATTCTAAGTGCTTCATATTCTCCCGGTGGAAATGTCATATCTCCATAGGATTTCGTTGGAAATTTCTCTTTCGTTAAATAAACGGTTACTTTCCTATTTGATGTTGTTTTTAAAACTTCTTCTGCTTTTTCTTTAATTTCATTTTGGTGCTTTAATAAAAGTTGTCTTCCTTCTGAAATATTGGTTGCCTTTGCCATAATAGGTTGCAAATATGCGATTACTTCTTTTTTCACTTGCATTTTTTCTTCTTGATCCTTTGTTGTGTCACTATTGGCACGAATATGAAAACGAATCACTTGTTTTGCAATATGTACCTGACTTTCTTGAATATCATGAAGTTTGCTCGCTGTTAATGTAGTCGCTCCAAATAGTCCTATTAATATAGATAAAAGAATCATTTTCTTTCTTGTCATAGTATGAATCCTCCGATTTTTCTTTCTTATTTTTTATTGGTATTTAGAGGATTCCCATCTTTCTTGTCTTTATACCTATTACTTTATTTTTTCTTTCTCTATCTTCATCACTTTCTTAAAAAAAGAGCTTTTTCTTTTCTTTCGATTATTTCATGCTATAATAAAACTATCAGATTACCAACTTACTAATCAACGAGATGCAAAGGAGAAATAACATGCAATCTATTTATGACTGCTATACATTAAACAATGGAGTTTCCATTCCATGTGTTGGATATGGGACATACAAAGCAGCTTACACCAAAAACGAAGAAATTATTTCTATGGCCATTGAGGCTGGATATCGCTATTTTGATACTGCTTCCTTTTATGAAACAGAAACTTATCTTGGAAAAGCAGTAAAAAATAGCAAGATTCCAAGAGAAGAATTTTTCTTCGCTTCTAAAGTTTGGAAAACAGAAATGGGTTATGAGGAAACAAAAGCTGCATTGAAACGCTCTCTTGAGCATTTGCAAACAGATTATTTGGATCTTTATCTCATTCATTGGCCACTTCCTACACCAGACTATAACGATTGGAAACAGCTTAATCTAGATACTTGGAAAGCTATGGAAGAACTTTATAAGGCGGGTAAAATACGTGCCATTGGAGTAAGTAATTTTTTACCTCACCATCTTGAAAATCTTATCAACCATAGTGAAATTATACCATCTGTGAATCAAATAGAGTTTCACCCTGGATATACCCAAGAAGTAACGGTTCAATACTGTAAAGAACATCATATTCAAGTGCAAGCATGGAGTCCAATTGGTAGAACTCGTGTCCTAGAAGAACCTCTTATTCTCGAATTATCCAAGAAATATCAGGTATCTCCTGCACAGCTCTGTTTAAAATTTGCACTCCAACAAGATATTATTCCTCTTCCAAAATCTTCTTCTATAGAAAGAATGAAACAAAATCAAGATTTATTTTCCTTTGAAATTTCTAAAGAAGATCTCTATCGCCTAAGAACTATGCCTCAGACTGGGTGGTCTGGATACCATCCAGATTATTAAAATCATAGAGCTACAAGGTACACTTTATCGCGCAGTCGTAGTTTTTTAGCAATATTTTTCCTTACTACGACTTGCGCATCTTTCCTATTCTACTTTATTATCTATATTTTATACTTTTTTCTTAGAAACAGGTAAATATTCATATCCTACAAATTTAGGATTACCACGATACACTTCTAAAACTGGAACTTTTACAGTTTCCTTCTCCCAATATCCACGCAATACTGTTTTTAATGTGATCGTTTTGGAAGAAATATGACGTTCTTCTAAGCGTTTTAACTTATCGGATAATAAACCTGTTGTTTTTTCATCTAATTTTACGATCTCAGATGCTTCATCAGCTAAAAACACAAGCATATTTCTTGAGTATTCATCACTGTTTGTCAATTCTTTCATCAACTGTTCATATTGATACGTATCTTTTACCATTTCTTTTCCAATAATTAATGCCTTTAAATGTCCATATTCCAATTCGGTGTCTTGAAATGTATTATATTTTTGTTCCATTATTTTCATACTATTTCCAGACAGGGAAAGAGAAATAGATTCTACCCCTTTTCCTTTTGTTTCTGCTACTTTACTTAAGTCTGCAAAGGAATACGTTCCCTTCCACTCACCACTTTGTTTTAAATCTACCCCTAAAATTAATCCATAATTTCTATCCTCTATATCAATATTATTTTGCACAGAAAATAATAAAAATAAAATGCCTATGACGAATAATCCCTTTCTCATACCTTTCTCCTTTTCTTCTTCAACAAAATTACAATTGGTATCAAAATTCCCAATGGAAAATCTATCCACATAAGATAACGAAAGTATATATCAGTTGCTCTTTCTAGATTCGAAGATATCAGGGCAATCCCTAATGCCATAATTAAAAAAACGCCAAGAATCACACTCTTATTCCGATTACTTACTCTATCTTTTACCAGCCACATTGCATAGGTAGAATACCCACTTACAACACCAAATAATCCAAATATCCAAAAGACAATTAATAAAATATCAAGTCTTGAAATAAAATCGGCTGGTAGTTTAGCTGTTTCCATAATAGCAAACGTTGGAAACAATGTACTCTTTGTAATTTGAACTCCAAATAACCCAACTGTTGTAAAAAACAAACAGATATGAGAGAGGAATACAAAGAAAAAACTGTTTCTAATAGCTTTTCGAGTTCTCGTTTGTTTTTGTTTCGTGTCTTCTTGTTCACTTCCATAAAATAATAAAAATTCCATAGGATTATACGTTAAAAATACAAGCATACTTGTAGTCCAAAATTGATCCCATTGAAACACTCCTTTTGGCAGAAATTCTTTCAGATTAATCTCTGAAATACAGAGTAATATCGTTAAAAACAATGGTACAAAAATAAAAAAGGAAAGAATTTCTAATGTTTTCCCTCTTGTTTCCCTCCCCTGATAAGCAACATATCCACATAAGATAACAAAGGGTAATAAAATAATAAACTTACTTTGACTTCTTAATAGATTATTTTGTATCAGAGTAACAAATAGCAACATCGTATATCCACTTTTTATAAGGAATCGCACAAAATATAATAAAAGGATCATCCATTGCATCCCTTTTCCAAACTGTTCTTTAACATAATCTCCATAATGAATCCGAATTTTTTGTTTGACTCCTAATAAAAAAAACAAATATAATACTGCTAAAAAAGTTCCCATTAAAAATGGATAAATACCGTAGTATCCCATTCCTCTCGTTAAAAGAGCCGGCATTGTTAAACTAAATGTAGCAAATACTTCAATGGAAAATCCTTTCTTAATTTGTGGTATTGATAATTCATAATTTTCTGAAAACATATTATTTTTTCCTACCTTGATTTCTCATTCTTATTCTTGCATCTCTCCTTGTAAAAATTGGACGTTTTACCATAGAGCGAATTGGCCATTTCATTATATAGTCTTTTTGTGTATTAGAATCCATAACACTAGAAGAAACCGATGGCATTAAGTATGGAATTCCATAACTATTTAAACTACATAGGTGGATAAATACACCAAGCAATCCTATAAAAAATCCATAAATCCCCCAAAGTGCACACATTCCCATAATGACAAATTTTAATAACCGAAATGTTGAAGTAAAACTTTCATTTGGAATGGAAAAAGATGCAATGGCTGTTAAAGATACTACGATGACAGCGATTGTACTAACTAACCCTGCTTCTACTGCCGCTTGTCCAACAATTAATCCACCAACTACCCCAATGGTGTTTCCCATTTGTCCTGGCATACGAACACCAGCTTCTCTTAACATTTCAAAAGATAGTTCCATTAATAACAGTTCAATTACAACGGGAAATGGTACTCCAAGCCTTGCTGATGCAAAAGATAACACTAAACTAGTCGGTAATACTTCGGTATGAAAATTGAATAAAGCAATATAAAGTCCTGGAACACCAATTGCAATGAAAGCTGCTAAATAGCGTAAACACCTCTCAAAGGAAGATACATAAAATCGATTATAGTAATCATCAGAGGCTTGAAAAAAACAATGAATCGTAACCGGCAATAGTAAAACTCCCGGAGAGTTATCCACAACAACAGCCACTCTTCCTTCCATAATTCCACTAGATGCCTTATCTGGACGTTCTGTATGTTGATATTGAGGAAATGGAGAGAATGGCTTTTTTTCTAATAAGTGTTCTAACATTCCATTATCAAAAATACCATCCACCACAATTTCATCGATTTGTGCCTCTAAGCGATCTACAACTCCAGGCTCTACTAAATCATCGATATATAAAAGAGCAATATTCGTTCTAGATCGATAACCAACTTGTTTTTGCTTTACTTTTAACCTAGTATCTTTAATTCTTCTTCGAATTAGTGCTGTATTCGTTCTAAGATTTTCATTAAAACTATCTTTCGAACCACGAAGTACGACTTCTGATTCTGGTTCGCTAATCCCTCGTACAGGGAATCCTTTACTAGAAATAATTAATGCTGTTTCACATCCATTGGCAAACAGTGCAGCATCTCCACTTAAAATACCATTTAAAATCTCATCCATATTGTGTGACTGTTTGACATCTGCAGTCTCTAATATACGATGTAAAAGTTCTAAAATCCATTCTTCCTCTTTTTCTTTTGTACATTCTGCTTCTACGTGGTATTTCTCTTCTATGTGATATTCCTCTTCTTCTCTAAGAAAAGGACGAATAATGGATTCTTCTAATAAAGATCTATTTGATAACCCATCGATATAACAAAGTAAAATATTTTTCTCTGGCTCTCCTTTTCTTACAAATTCCTTTTGAATCACATCATCACAGTCTTGGAATAAATCTTTTAATATTTCCTTCATATCAGAAATTTTATTGGAAAAAGAAGCTGTAATTTTATGCTCTCTATTATGCCACTGATCCATTTTATCACTCCCTTCTATATTCGCTTGCTTTTATTGATACTTCCTAATGATACTTTCAATATCTTTCTTCCTTTATCAATATACGAAACTTTTATGACTCATATAGTAATAACCGTAATTGTAATAGTAGTAGTATAAGAATTCGTATCGTATAAGAATTCGTATAAAAACTAGTATAAGAAAATTTCCATATTTTATACGTCTATCTACTCTTCTTCTCCAAAAATATGTTTTTATTCTTAGATAACTCATGAAAAACATTTCTATCAAAACAAAGTGTGCATTGCACACTCTTCGCGACTTTAAGTTACTTCTAGCAATGCACACTTTGCCGCGCGCGAGCAATTTGCGAAGCAAAATTATCTTCTTTGCGAGCTGCGCATCATTCGCACGTAGTGCTTTTTTATG
>JADIML010000273.1 GCA_017694765.1 Candidatus Scybalomonas excrementavium | reverse complement strand
GGGAAAGGGATGATATATAATATGTATAGCGAAGTTATGAGTTGTGGATTAGTTGGAATCCAAGGTGTTTTGATTCGAGTGGAAGCAGATGTTAGAGATGGACTACCAAGTGTATCTATGGTTGGTTCTCTTTCTGCTAGTGTGCGAGAGTCTAAAGATCGAGTGATTACAGCCATTAAAAATATAGGAATTCCAATTCCACCAAAACGAATTACGATTAATTTTTCACCAGCAGATCTAAAGAAAGAAGGAACTGCTTTCGATTTACCCATCGCAATCGCGATTTTATCTTCTTATGGGTATTTTCCAAATAATACGTTACAAGAACAATGTTTTTTCGGAGAAATTGGGCTAAATGGTGACATTAAGCCTGTAAAAGGAATTTTATCTATGGTTGCACATGCTAAAGAACAAGGATTAGCCATTTGTTTTGTTCCCTATGGAAATCGTTATGAAGCAAGCATTATGAAAGAGATTCAAATATGTCCAGTAAAAACGTTAAAAGAAGTGATTTTCTTCTTACAAAATCCTACAAAAAGAAAAATATGGAATCAGAATTTCCAACAAAATCAAAGCGAAAATTTCGAGGAAGAAAGTGATTTTTTGGATGTTTTTGGACAACATTTTGCAAAAAGAGGAGCAGAAATTTGTGCAGCCGGACGTCATAATTACTTGTTATTAGGACCACCAGGTTCTGGGAAGTCTATGATTGCAAGTCGTATCCCTTCATTAATGCCTAAATTAACGATGGAGGAAGGCTTAGAATTAACGAAAATCTATAGTGTGAAAGGAGAACTAAAGGAAGAGGCTGTGTTGATGACAAAACGTCCTTTTCGAGCACCACACCATACGATTACAGAAGTAGGATTAATTGGAGGAGGATATTTACCAAAACCGGGAGAAATTACAATGGCACATACTGGTGTATTATTTTTAGATGAGTTTCCCGAATTTTCAAGAAGTACCTTAGAAGTATTAAGACAACCATTAGAGGAGAAGAAAATTACGATTACAAGAAGAAATCATACCATTACATATCCGGCAGATATTTTACTGTTAGGTGCGATGAATCCATGTCCATGTGGATATTATCCGAATTTAGAGAAATGTCATTGTACACCATTACAAATGAAAAGCTATTTAAATCGGATTAGTCATCCACTCTTAGAACGAATTGATTTAATGGCAGAGGTAACGGCAGTTTCGTATGATGATTTACAAGGAAAAGGAGAAAAGGAATCTTCTGAAAAGATGAAAAAGCGTGTAGAGCATGCCGTTTCTAGACAGAAAGAACGATATAAAAAGATGAAGATTGGCTTCAATGGGCAATTACAAGGAAAAGCGATTGAAAAATTTTGTAGTTTGGATAAAAAAGGAGAAAAATTGTTACAATACGTTTTTGAACAGAGAAATTGGTCAGCAAGAACCTATTATCGAGTTTTAAAAGTAGCAAGAACAATTGCAGATCTAGAGCAAAGTGATGAAATATTAGAGGAACATTTAATAGAAGCAATCGCTTATCGAGGATTGGAAGAGAAGTACTGGGGACAAAGTTATGGAATATAATAAGCAGGAAGAAATATATTGGTATTGGATTCATAATATAGAGGGAATTGGTTATAAAGGGATTGAGAAATTATTATTAAGAGCAGGAACACCAAAAGAATTATTTGATACAAAAGATACTCATATTTTAGAAGGATTTACGAAAATTCAAAAAGAAAAATTTTATAATAGTAGAAATTTAGAAAAAATAATAGAAGAATATGGGTTTTGGAAACAGAGAGGAATTGATTTCTATTCGATAGAACATCCAAATTATCCAAAAAGATTAAAGGAAATTTCACAACCACCTTTTGGCATTTATGTAAGAGGAAATTTACCATCAGAAGATAAAAAAACGATTGCTATTATTGGCACAAGATATGGAACTGCATATGGACAAGAAATGGCAAGATATTTTGGAAGAGAATTAGCCAAATGTGGAGTTTCTGTTATTAGTGGAATGGCAAGAGGGATTGATTCCATTGCACAAAATGCAGCAATTCATGAAGTTGGGCGTTCTTTTGGAGTGCTTGGATGTGGAGTTGATATTTGTTATCCAAAAGAGAGTTTTTCCTTATATGAGTCTTTAATTACTTATGGGGGAGTTTTATCCGAATATCCACCAAAGACAAAACCAAGAGCTGGACTTTTTCCAAGAAGAAATCGCATTATAAGTGGTTTATCAGATGGAATCCTTGTCATAGAGGCGAAAAAGCAAAGTGGTACACTAATAACTGTAGATTGGGGATTAGAACAAGGAAAAGATATTTTTGCTATTCCGGGAAGAGCTTTCGAACCATTTAGTGAAGGCTGTAATCATTTAATTCAGATGGGAGCTAAAATGGTAGTAAAGCTAGAAGATTTTTTAGAAGAATATCCTTGTATTTCTAAGGATTTATCAAAAAATTGTGAAAATAATCAGAAAATGCTTGCTAAAAATCAAAGAGTAGTGTATAGTTGTTTAAGTTTAGAGCCGAAGTATATCGACTCGATTATTCATGAAACGAAACTTTCCGTTCAGGAGGTTTTATCTATCCTCTTTGAATTGGAACTATCTGGCAAAATTCGGCAAGTAGTGTCCAATTATTATATAATTTCAAAATAAGAGGTTTTGGGGAAGGCGTATACGGAGATGATTCGTTGTAATAGATTGTAATAAAGGAGCGTATGAAATATGCCAAAATATTTAGTGATTGTAGAATCTCCTGCAAAGGCAAAGACAATCCATAAATTTCTTGGTGCTAATTATGAGGTATTGGCGTCTAATGGACATGTAAGAGATTTACCTAAGAGTCAAATGGGGATTGACATTGAACATGATTTTGAACCCAAATATATTACAATTCGAGGAAAGGGAGAAGTTCTTGCAAAACTTCGAAAGGAAGTAAAGAAAGCAGATAAAGTGTATCTTGCAACTGACCCTGACCGCGAAGGAGAAGCAATTTCTTGGCATCTTTCAAAAGCATTGAATTTGGAAGGAAAAAATTACTCAAGAATTACATTTAACGAGATCACAAAGCAAGCTGTCAAAAACTCCTTAAAGGAAGCAAGAGAAATTGATATGAATCTTGTAGATGCACAGCAGGCAAGACGTGTTTTAGATAGAATGGTGGGGTATAAAATCAGTCCATTACTATGGGCAAAAATCAAACGTGGATTAAGTGCAGGGCGTGTTCAATCAGTTGCGCTTCGTTTGATTTGCGACAGAGAAGAAGAAATCAATGCTTTTATTCCAGAAGAGTTTTGGAGTATTAGTGCATTTTTAAAAGCTGATGGCAGTAAAAAGCCGTTAGAAGCAAAATTGGTTAGTGATGAAAATGGAAAATTAGAGATTCACTCAAAAGAACAAGTGGATCAGATTTTAGCCAATTTACGAGATGCAGAATATAAAATAGATAGTATTAAAAAAGGAGAACGTAGTAAAAAAGCGCCATTGCCATTTACAACAAGTACGTTACAGCAAGATGCTTCCAGAAAATTAAATTTTTCTACGCAAAAAACAATGCGTCTTGCACAGCAACTATATGAAGGCGTGGATATTAAAGGAAAAGGAACAATTGGGCTTATTACGTATCTTCGTACCGATTCGGTTCGTATTTCAGAAGGAGCCGATCAAGCATGTAAACAGTATATTTCTTCCCAATATGGAGAAGAATATGTGGCAAGTAGCGAGGGAAATTCAAAAACTGGAAATCAAAAAATTCAAGATGCCCATGAAGCGATTCGCCCAACAGATGTTTCATTATCCCCTGTTCTTCTAAAAGAAGAGTTGAGTAGAGATTTATTTCGCTTATATCAGTTGATTTATAATCGTTTTCTTGCAAGTAGAATGAAACCAGCTCTCTACGAAACAACAACTGTTAAAATTAAAGCAGATAAATACTATTTTAATATATCAGCTTCAAAGTTAGCATTTGATGGTTTCATGTCAGTGTATAATATTGATAATGAGAAAGCAGATTCTAATATTTTACTAAAAAGCATTGATGAAAACACAAAATTAACATTTGAAGAATTTGATACAAAACAACATTTTACACAACCACCAGCACATTATACAGAAGCACTTCTTGTTAAGACATTAGAAGAGCTAGGGATTGGAAGACCTAGCACTTATGCACCAACGATTACAACCATTCTTGCAAGAAGATATATTGTAAAAGAAAATAAAAATCTCTATGTCACAGAACTTGGTGAAGCAGTAAATCAAATGATGAAAAAAGCATTCCCAAGTATTGTTGATGTGAATTTCACTGCTAATTTGGAGACACTACTTGATAAAGTAGAAGAAGGAACTATTAACTGGAAGACAGTTGTAGAAAACTTTTATCCAGATTTAGAGGAAGCGGTTGAAGTTGCACAAAAAGAATTGGATACTGTCACAATTGAAGATGAAGTTACCGATGTTATTTGTGATGAGTGTGGAAGAAATATGGTTGTAAAATATGGACCACATGGAAAGTTTTTAGCATGTCCTGGTTTCCCTGAATGTCGTAATACGAAACCACATTTCGAAAAGATAGGAGTTCCTTGTCCAAAATGTGGAAAAGAAGTTGTATTAAAGAAAACAAAAAAAGGGCGTAAATATTATGGATGTGAAAATAATCCAGACTGTGATTTTATGTCTTGGCAAAAACCGTCTGAAAAGAAATGTCCACAATGTGGTAGTTATATGGTAGAAAAAGGACAAAAACTTGTCTGTGCAGATGAAAAATGTGGATATGTATGTGAAAAATAAAACAATTGCAAAAATAACGTAAAAAGAGTTGTTTTTCTATGAAAACTATGATAAAATTGTATCGAAGAGCGAATATTCAGTTAATTCCACTTGGGTGGACGATGATTCCCATAGGAGGTTTTTGGTATGAGCGTACAGTTATTAGATAAAACAAGAAAAATTAATAAACTTTTGCATAATAATAGTTCCCATAAAGTTGTTTTCAACGATATTTGTGAGGTGTTAAGTGAGATTTTACAATCCAATATCCTTGTAATTAGTAAAAAAGGAAAGGTGTTAGGATTAAAAAATCGCAGTGACATTGAAGCAATTCACGAGTTAATTCAAGATGAAGTAGGAGGTCATATCGATCCACTTTTAAATGAGCGTCTTCTTGGTATTCTTTCTACAAAGGAGAATGTGAATTTAACAACTCTTGGATTTGAAGTGCCAGAGGTTGGAACATATAAAGCGATTATTACTCCAATTGATATTGCGGGAGAACGCTTAGGAACTGTTTTTATGTATAAGAAAACAGAACAATATGAAATTGATGATATTATTTTAAGTGAGTATGGTACAACTGTTGTTGGACTTGAAATGCTACGTTCTGTAAATGAAGAAAGTGCAGAAGAAAATCGTAAGGTTGCGATTGTGCGATCTGCTATTAGCACATTATCATTCTCAGAATTAGAAGCGATTACACACATTTTTGAAGAATTAGAAGGAAACGAAGGTATTCTCGTTGCAAGTAAAATTGCAGATAGAGTGGGTATCACACGTTCCGTAATTGTTAATGCTCTTCGTAAATTTGAAAGTGCTGGCGTAATCGAATCTCGTTCTTCTGGAATGAAAGGAACTTACATTAAAGTATTAAATGATGTAGTGTTTGAAGAATTACAGAAGTTAAAACAGTAGGAATTATTATATGGCAGTGCTTTTCGATAGAAGCACTGCCATATATAGTTTTCTATGGCTCTATGTCAATAGTTGGGGTGGATTGTTGTTACAATCTACTTCATTTTTTTATTTGAGAGTTTTATGAAGAAGTCATTGTGTGAAAAAATGTAAAAAGTTCTTGCAACAAAGTATTTTATATGGTATGCTAAAAAACGGTAAAAATCAACATGCGACGTGGATTCTTTGACCGGTGCCTAAATGGTAGTCAAGGAAGCAGAAACTCGCAGACGCAAAAACCAAAACGGAGGTAAATTATGAGCGTTATTTCAATGAAACAATTATTAGAAGCAGGTGTTCATTTCGGACATCAAACAAGAAGATGGAACCCTAAAATGGCTCCATATATCTACACAGAAAGAAATGGTATCTACATCATCGACTTACAAAAATCAGTAGGTAAAGTAGATCAAGCATACAATGCAATTAAAGAATGTGTAGCTAACGGAGGAAAAATCCTTTTCGTTGGTACTAAAAAACAAGCTCAGGATGCAATCAAATCAGAAGCAGAAAGATGTGGAATGTACTATGTAAACCAAAGATGGTTAGGTGGTATGTTGACAAACTTCAAAACAATCCAGAGCAGAATCGCTCAGTTAAAGAAAATCCAAGAAATGGAAGCAGATGGAACATTTGATGTTCTTCCTAAAAAAGAAGTAATCGAACTTAAGAAAGTTCAAGAAAAATTAGAAAAGAACCTTGGTGGAATCGCAGACATGAAAGAAATTCCTGACATGATCTTCGTAGTAGATCCAAGAAAAGAAAGAATTTGTATTCAGGAAGCTCATACATTAGGAATTCCATTAGTAGGTATTGCAGATACAAACTGTGATCCAGAAGAATTAGATTATGTAATTCCAGGAAATGATGATGCTATTAGAGCAGTTAAATTAATCGTTTCTAAAATGGCAGATGCTGTTATTGAAGCAAATCAAGGCGTAGATGCAGAAGAAGTTTCAGAAGAAGCAGACGCTGAATAATTTTTTCACAAAAGGCAAAGCCTTTATCACATAGGTGAAAGAACTGCCTCAGCCTGTGGCAGCACAGGTTGAGGCTATTTTAAATTTTATAGACAACGAATAAAGTTAAAATATATGGAGGTAATTTACAATGGCTATTACAGCAAGTATGGTAAAAGAATTAAGAGAAATGACAGGCGCAGGTATGATGGACTGTAAAAAAGCTCTCAATGCAACTGATGGAGATATGGACAAAGCAGTTGAGTTTTTAAGAGAAAAAGGTCTTGCAACTGCTCAGAAAAAAGCTGGTAGAGTTGCAGCAGAAGGTCTTTGCAAAACTTTAGTAACAGAAGATAAGAAAAAAGCAGTTGTTGTTGAAGTTAATGCAGAAACAGACTTCGTTGCGAAAAACGATACATTCCAAGCTTATGTTGCACAAGTTGCAGAACAAGCTATGGAAAC
>JADIML010000272.1 GCA_017694765.1 Candidatus Scybalomonas excrementavium | reverse complement strand
TGAAGATTTAAAAAGGAGAGTAAAAGAAGCACATATTAAAGAGCCAGAAGCATGTAGAGAACTATTAATCAATATTATTCGTGATCAAATGCTTTTAGATGAAAATGCCTATGATTTTGAAGAGAGAAAATCTGTTGTATTAGTGATCGGTGTCAATGGTGTTGGGAAAACAACATCGATTGGCAAATTAGCGGCACAGTTAAAAAATAAAAATAAAAAAGTATTGTTAGCAGCAGCAGATACGTTCCGTGCAGCCGCTATTGAACAATTAGAAGAATGGTCAAATCGTGCAGGAGTAGAATTAATTTCCCAACAAGAAGGTTCTGATCCAGCAGCAGTTATTTACGATGCACTAGCAGCTGCTAAATCAAGAAATACAGATGTATTACTTTGTGATACAGCAGGGCGTCTTCATAATAAGAAAAATTTAATGGATGAGTTGAAAAAAATTAATCGTATTATTGATAGAGAATATCCAGATGCATATCGTGAAAATTTAATTGTTTTAGATGGTACAACAGGGCAAAATGCGCTAGCACAAGCAAAACAGTTTAAAGATGCAGCTGATATTACTGGAATTATTTTAACAAAATTAGATGGGACAGCAAAAGGTGGAATTGCTATTGCAGTACAAGCAGAGCTTGGTATTCCGGTGAAATATATCGGAGTTGGAGAAAAAATTGATGACTTACAAAAATTTGATCCAGATGAATTTGTACAAGCATTGTTCCAAAAAGAAGAAGAGAAAGAAGAATCATTATTTGAATAATATGCGAATAGAAAGTACAAGAAATGGAATATGAAGGAGGCAACACTGTGGATGCAATTACATCATTATCAGTAGAACAACTGAAAGAATTACAAAAAGATTTACAAGAACAGTATAATTCATATAAAGCAAGAAATTTATCTCTTGATATGTCAAGAGGAAAGCCATCAGGAGAACAGCTTGATTTATCCAATAAAATGTTTGATGTCAAAGTAGATTATATAACACAAGATGGAATAGATGCTAGAAATTACGGCATTTTAGATGGTGTTTTAGAAGTAAAAAATTTATTTAGCGATTTGCTACAAATTCCAGAAGAACAAATGATTATTGGTGGAAATTCTAGTTTAAATATGATGTATGATACAATTGGACGATGTTTCTTATTCGGAACAGGTGGTTGTATGCCTTGGTCAAAACTTCCAAAAGTAAAGTTTTTATGCCCAGCTCCAGGATACGATAGACATTTTACTGTTACACAAGAATTTGGAATTGAGATGATTCCAATTCCAATGACAGCAGAAGGTCCTGATATGGATCTTGTGGAGCAATTAGTATTAGAAGATGATACAATTAAAGGAATTTGGTGTGTACCACTTTATTCTAATCCACAAGGTATTTGCTATAGTAAAGAAACAGTGAAACGTCTTGCTTCTATGAAAACAGCAGCAAAAGATTTTAGAATTATGTGGGATAACGCTTACGGTGTTCATTACGTTTATAAAAAACATGAATTGGAAGATATATTAAAAGCAGCAAAAGAATCTGGAAATGAAAACAGAGTTTTTTATTTCTTCTCCACTTCCAAAATTACATTTCCTGGTTCAGGAGTTGCCCTCATGGCGTCAAGTCCTGAAAATATTTCAGATATTAAGAAACATATGGGAGCACAAACAATTGGACATGATAAGCTCAATCAGCTTCGTACGTTACAATTTTTCAAAAATGCACAAGGTATTCTAGAGCATATGGATATTTTGGCAAAAGCACTTCGTCCTAAATTTGATATTGTATTAAATACATTACAAAGAGAATTAGAAGGAACTGGGTTGGCATTTTGGACAAATCCAGATGGTGGATACTTTGTGGCAGTTGATACATTAGAAGGCTGTGCAAAAGAAACAGTTGCTTTAGCAAAAGAAGCTGGTGTTATATTAACTTCTGCTGGTGCAACTTATCCGTATGGAAACGATCCAAAAGATACAAACATTAGAATTGCACCATCTTATCCAACTTGCGAAGAATTACAAGTAGCAATGGATTTATTCTGTCTTTGTGTAAAACTAGCTGGTGTGAATAAGCTATTAGAAATGAAATAAATGGAAAGAAAAAGAGCTTATTGGATGAGCCCTTTATCATGTAATGATAAGAGGAAGTTCAGAAAATAAGCTCTTTTTCCTCTTGCATTGTTTGAGAAATTTATTGTGTTAAAAACAACTAAAAACAAACAATCTGTATTTTGATATCAAATCTTATAAGCAAAAGATATTCCATTTGAGAAATAATGTTTCATGAATACTTGTACAAAAAACACAATGATGTTAAAATATCTAAATAATGAACATTTTTATAGCAATGAAAACTGAAAATAAAGGAGTAAAATCATATAATATGGAGAAAAAAGACCCGTCAGATATTGGAAAACAAATAGAAGATTTAGTGCAAAATGCAATTGATAAATTAGATTTTGATCAGTTATCCAATCAAATAGGAAAAGCTGTTGATAAATGGAATCAAGATATTGCACCAAAAGTAAAACCTTCTTTTTGGGAAGTGAAAGACGAAGTACGTCAAGCTGCTGATTATTCACGTTCTGTTTTTACAGAGCAAGTAGATAAAGTAAAGAATAAATGGAAGTCTTCTAAAGCGACAAATAAAACAGAAAAAAAAGAATTAATCGTTCCTGTTTTTAATAGAAGTTCTTTTAAAGTGAAAGGAATCTTATATACGATATTTTCAAGTATTGGACTTATATTGTTTGGACTTGCAACATTAATTGAAAAAGAGGTTCCGTTGGGAATTCTTACAATTATCTGTTTTGCATTTCTAATAGAAGGAACCGAAATTTTAAAGAAATATAAACGTATGCTT
>JADIML010000271.1 GCA_017694765.1 Candidatus Scybalomonas excrementavium | reverse complement strand
ATCTAATACAATTAAAGTAAGATCACTGACTAATAAACCCCATAAATAACCTTTCATACCATAATATGGAATTGATGAAACAACAAAGCCAAGCATAATAGCAGAAGCAATCATGTTATGAAGAAAAGTTCGATTCATTTTTCCAAGACCATTTAAAATACTACTTAAAGTTGTAGTTAAATAGGTAAATGGACAGATAAGTGCCATCATAAAAAGAAGCTCTCCGGCTGCTTTATTATGGAAGAGAAAAAGTCCTAGTTCTTTTCCAAAAAATAAAAAAAGAAAGCAAGAAAAAATACCAATTAAAATACTATAATAAATACTTTTAGAAGAGGCAGTACATATAAGATCTTGTTGCTTTCTAGCTTTTGCAGAAGAAATGGTTGGTAATAACATAACAGATAAAGAGTTTGTAATGGCAGAAGGAAAGAAAATAAATGGCATGACCATTCCTGTTAATATTCCATAAAACTCCAAAGAAACATTTTTACTGTGATAAAAAGTTAAAAAAGCAGAAGGAATTAGAACTGCTTCTATACTTTGTAATAAAGTAAGAACAAGACGATTTGAAGTTAGAGGAATACTGTCCAAAAGAAGTTCTTTTGCAATATGCCGATAGGAAATGGCAGGATAGGAAGAGAAAGAACTTCTTTTATGCTCACGGTGTAAAAAAATAAAGAGTAAAAAGAAGAAGGAGAGTATTTCTCCAATAGCCATACCAAATGTTGCAACGGTTGCATTTGCAGATTTATCTGAAAATAAAGTAATCGACAGCGCATAGATACATCCAACTCGAATGATTTGTTCAATGAGTTGGGTAGAAGCAGGTAGAATAGAATTTGTCATTCCTAGCTCGTATCCAAGAATACAAGCTTTAATGGCTACAAAAGGAATGGTAAAGGAAATGATTTTCAAACATAATATACAGCCAGATTCTTTTAAAATAAAAAGACTAATTGGTTTAGCAAAACAATATAAAAGAGCAAAAGCAATAAGCGAAAGGGAAAAAGAAAAGCTAATTCCTGTTAAAAGAATTTTATGACGGTGTTTCACATCATTGACAGGAGTTGCTGCTACCATTCGTGAGATAGAAGTTTCAATACCTTGACAACATATACTAAAACATAATAAATAAACAGGGAAAATAAGTTGATAAATACCAACTTCCTTTGCACCAATAAATTGAGATAAAAAGATTCTATTATAAAAACCAAGAATACGAGAGAGTACTCCTGCAGTTGTTAAAATAAGAGTTCCTTTAATTAAAGGATTATTTGTTTTCATAGACTACCTAAAGGGCATTTTTTTCAGTATATGATTTAGAAAATAAAACTATGAATTGTATTTTAGAAGATATTATTTAGAGAATAAAACTATGATATATAAGATTTTAAGAGAAAGTATTGACAGAAAATCTGAATGGTGTTATCATATCAATATAAAGTTGACTATATTAGTCAGGATTAAAAACACTGTATAAATTAAAAGTAATTTAATTATAGCAAAAGAATAAAAATTTAGCAAGAGAAAATTAGACGATTATAGTTCTTTACATCTTAATAAAATATGAGGAAGGAGGAAAGAAAATATGAAGATATCTACAAAAGGTCGGTATGGACTTCGAGCAATGGTTGATATTGCTCTTCATGATGAAGCAGAAGCAGTATCGATTAGTAGTATTTCGGAACGTCAAGGTATTTCGGTTAGCTATTTAGAACAATTATTAGCGAAGTTAAGGAAAGCAGAGTTAATTAAAAGTATTCGAGGAGCACAAGGAGGGTATCGTTTAAATCTTCCTCCACAAGAAATTACAGTAGGTTCTGTTTTACGAGCGTTAGAAGGGGATTTAAGACCTGTTAATTGCGCAGAACTTATGGATGAAGGTGGCTGTGAAAGTGCTAATTTTTGTTTGACAAAATATGTTTGGCAGAAAATGAATGATAGTATCAATGAGACAGTCAATCGAATTTCGATTCAGGAATTAATGAATGAAGCAAAAGCATCTCCTTCTCAAAAAGGTACAAGACATTGTGAAAAGTAAAAAGAATATATGTTGTTAAAAACAGATAATATAAAATGATAAAAATTGGAAAAATAGGAGTGTAAAATTGTATGGATAAAAAAGTAATTTATTTGGATCATGCGGCAACAACACCAGCCAGAAAAGAAGTAGTAGAAGCAATGCTTCCATACTTTACAGAGCAATTTGGAAACCCGTCTAGTGTGTACAGTTTTGCAGCAGGTAATAAAAATGTTATTACAGATGTAAGAGAAAGAATTGCAAATACATTAGGAGCAAGAACAGAAGAAATTTATTTCACAGCAGGTGGAAGTGAAGCAGATAACTGGGCATTAAAAGCAACAGCAGAAGCTTATGGAAATAAGGGAAAACATATTATTACAACAAAAATCGAGCATCATGCGATTCTTCACACAGCAGAATATTTAGAAAAACAATTAGGTTTTGAAGTGACGTATCTTGATGTAGATGAAAATGGTCTTGTTCGTCTTGATGATTTAAAAGCTGCAATTCGTCCAGATACAATTTTAATTTCTACTATGTTTGCGAATAATGAAATCGGTACAATCGAACCGATTAAAGAAATTGGTGCTATTGCAAAAGAACATGGTATTTTATTCCATACAGATGCTGTTCAAGCATATGGACAAATTCCGATTAATGTTGATGAATGTAACATTGATATGCTTAGTGCAAGTGGTCATAAATTAAATGGACCAAAAGGAATCGGTTTCCTTTATATTAGAAGAGGGGTTAAAATCCGTTCCTTTGTACATGGTGGAGCACAAGAAAGAAGACGTCGTGCGGGTACAGAAAATGTGACAGGTATTGTAGGTCTTGGAAAAGCAGTTGAAATTGCTTTTGCTACAATGGAAGAACGTACAAAGAAAGAAATTGAATTAAGAGATCATTTAATTGAACGCATCTTAAGTGAAATTCCATATACAAGATTAAACGGAGCAAGAACTAATCGTTTACCAAATAATGTAAATGTCAGTTTTCAATTTATCGAAGGAGAATCTTTATTAATTATGCTTGATATGAAAGGAATCTGTGCTTCTAGTGGTTCTGCATGTACATCAGGTTCTTTGGATCCATCTCATGTATTATTAGCAATTGGACTTCCTCATGAAATTGCACATGGTTCTCTTCGTTTAACACTAGGAGATGAAAATACAATGGAAGAAATGGATTATGTAGTAGAACAGTTGAAAGAAATCGTTTCAAAACTCCGTTCTATGTCTCCATTGTATGAAGATTTTATTAAGAAAAACTAAAAATTGATAGATAAAGAATACGATAATAATTAGATAATAAAGGAGTAAAATTTTATGTATAGTGAAAAAGTTATGGATCATTTTCAAAATCCAAGAAATGTAGGAGAAATTGAAAATGCAAGTGGTGTAGGAACTGTAGGAAATGCAAAATGTGGAGATATTATGCGTGTGTATTTTGATATTGATGAAAATCAAGTCATTCGTGATGTAAAATTCAAAACATTTGGTTGTGGTGCGGCTGTTGCAACAAGTAGTATGGCGACAGAACTCGTAAAAGGAAAAACAGTTCAAGAAGCAATGAAAGTAACAAATAAAGTTGTTATGGAAGCCTTAGACGGACTTCCACCAGTGAAAGTGCATTGTTCTTTATTAGCAGAAGAAGCAATCCATGCAGCGCTTTGGGATTATGCACAAAAAAATGGTATTGAAATTGAAGGACTTGAACAACCGAAAAATGATATTAGTGAACACGAAGAAGAAGAAGAATACTAAAATTTGATACACTGTTCACTCAAGTCAGTAAGAGGAAAGATATTTCTTTCTTATAAGCAAAATAATCACTAACATAACATATAGAAAATCTGTACAGTAAAGAGTGTAGTATTCTTCTGCTGTATAGATTTTTT
>JADIML010000270.1 GCA_017694765.1 Candidatus Scybalomonas excrementavium | reverse complement strand
CTCCATGCCCTACCCCTTGAATTTCATATCCACCTAGATTTCGATTTGTCAAAACTGGATTGTCTTTATAAAGGGTAAAAGGGCCATAAGGAGAAGTAGAACGGGCATACGTCACCATATGTCCATATTCTGTTCCGCCTTCTGCGGCTAATAAATAGTAGTAGCCATTGATCTTATACATATGAGGGCCTTCTACATAACGCCCTCCAGAACCGAGCCAGATCACTTGGCTTTTTGTCAATTTTTCCCCTGTTTCAATATTAATTTCACATTGAACAATTCCATCAACACCGTCGTCATCAAGACCCGTGCTTAAAAAATAAGTTTTTCCATTGTCAAAAAATAAAGAAGGATCGATTCCGTCCTGTTCGATATAAATAGGTTCTGACCATTCTCCATAAATATTATCAGTCCAAACAAAAAAGTTACGGTGAGAGGTGGAATTCGTTGTACACATATAAAAACGGCCTTCGTGATAGCGAATTGTTGGAGCAAAGACTCCCCCAGAGCTTGGAACAGTAGAAAGATCGATTTGACTTTCTCTTGTTAAGCAGTGGCCAATCTGTGTCCAATTGATTAAATCTTTGCTTTCAAAAAGAGGCACAGCAGGAAAATATTGCATGCTGCTACAAACGAGATAGTAAGTATCACCGACTCTGCAAACACTTGGATCGGGATAAAAACCTTTGATAATTGGATTGGTATAAAACATAGTGCCCTCCTAATAAATGGTTATATTTTTTTATTAAATAGTTAAGTTTTTTCATTATTTTATAATTCTTATGAATATGTAAAGTTGAAAAAGGTGATTGACTAAGGGGAGCAAGAAATACAAGCCTAGCTATCCCATAATGACTTCCACATGATATTCTTTTTTCCTTATTGTCATGCAAAGGAAGCAAAAGCGGTTACTGTATATAAAACACAATAAATAATAGTTACATAGCAGAAATGCCTGTTTGCTTTTCTTCATAGCAAGAAAATACACGAATAAATAGATAAGAATTACAAAGTGCGATAAAAGAAAAACCTAATAAAAGCATAAAAACTTTCATTTGAGGAACAAACATACATAATGTTAATGCTGCTATTTGAATTCCTATAATTCCAAGTGTTTCCTTAGAATGAAGGAGTGCAAGGAAGATAGAATTTTTGATCGTCTGTTTTACTCCATTATCAAAGCGAGCCATCAAAGGAAATGTATAAAGGAAAGAAATTGCTAAAATAATAAGAGCAAGTAAAAATAAAGTGAGACATAATGTTCCAACGATAGAGTCTTGTCCACCCCAGAAAAAAGCATTAAAAAGGAAGATAAGGCTAAGTCCTAAATAGAGTAAAAAAGTTCCAATACTAGAAACGAAGTTTTCTTTGAATGCTTTGAAGAAAGTAGAAAATACTGCCTTATGCTCCTTTCTAGCTTCTTGCATCGTCACTGTATAGAGTGCTTTTAAGGCAGGTCCTATCGTAATAATTGGTAAGCAAAAAATTAAAAATAATACATTAAGACCAATGAAAGTGGTCAGTGTGTGCATAAATTCAAAAAATGGACTTTCTATATTGAATTTCATAATAAATCCCTCCTGATTCTTCGTATATTCTTTTTATCTATTATCTTAAGTTCATCTTAATAGAAGGAGACTTTTTTCGTCTACAGTAAAAATAGTAGGAAAAATACAATAAAAAATAGAGATTATGAATGATAAAAAATGAGATTGAAAAAAAGTACAGTAAATGAAGTGGAATTTATATAGTATTAAGAATAAAAAATGAATGTTAGAATCAATGTAACAATTGGCACAAGAAAGGCAAAAGAATCGAAAGAACTTGAAAAGAAAGGGAGATGTCAAAATGTTAAAAATAAACAAGGCAACAAAGCCACAAAAAATGAAATTAGGTAGGACAGATAAAAACCTTACATTATTAATTGTACCATTTATTATTTTATGCTTTTTATTTTCTTATTTTCCATTACATGGATGGATTTATGCATTTTATGATTATAAACCACCACTTCCATTAAGCAAATGTGAATTTGTTGGATTACAGTGGTTCGAAATGCTTTTTCATAATAAAACACAAGTAGCACAGATGGTTCAAGTTATGAAGAATACCTTTGCAATGAGCCTGTTAGGAATTGCAACTTCTATCCTTCCATTACTATTTGCCATTTTCTTAAATGAAATCAAATGTAAATGGTTTCGAAATATTGTGCAAACTTTAACGACATTGCCAAACTTTATTAGTTGGGTTTTAGTGTATTCAGTAGCATTTGCTTTATTTTCCAATACTGGTATGGTAAATACAGTATTGCAAAATTTAGGGATTATTACAGAACCGTTAAAATTTCTAGATAGCGATTCTCATACATGGCTTACGATGTTACTTTGGAATACTTGGAAAGGACTTGGATGGGGTGCTATTATGTATTTAGCATCTATTACAGGAATCGATCAGTCTTTGTATGAAGCAGCAAAAGTAGATGGAGCAAATCGTTTTAAATTAATGAGACACATTACCTTTCCAGCCTTATTGCCTACATATTTTGTATTATTAATGCTTTCGATTGCCAACTTTTTAAATAATGGTATGGATCAGTACTTTGTATTCCAAAATGCCTTTAATCGCGAACATATTCAAGTATTAGATTTATATGTTTATAATATTGGGATGACAGGATCTAGCTTATCATTAGCGACAGCAATTAGTATGTTAAAGAGTTTAGTTAGTGTAACACTTTTATTTATTGTCAACTTTGTATCTAAGAAAACTCGAGGAGAGTCCATTATTTAAGGGGAGGAAAATGATTGTGAAAACAGAGAAAAATGATGTTTTTGATAAATTATTTATTATTATCAATTATTTAGTATTTGGTATCTTTACATTAATTTGTGTATATCCTTTTTACTATTTAATTATTAATACATTAAGTGCCAATGACTTAAGTGCCAATGGAGCTATTAATTTTATGCCAAAAGGTTTTCATTTGGAAAACTATAAGCAAGTATTACAGCTACAAGGGCTTTCTCAAGCAGCACTTGTATCAGTTGGAAGAACTGTCATAGGAACAGCGTGTACTGTATTAGCATCTGCATTCCTAGGATTTATGTTTACACAAGAAAAAATGTGGAAAAGAAAGTTTTGGTATCGTTTTTTTGTGATTACAATGTACTTTAATGCAGGATTAATTCCAATGTTTATTACGATGAAAACGTTACATTTAACAAATACATTTTGGGTTTATGTGATTCCAGCGATTGTACAGCCATTTAACATTATCCTTGTAAAAACTTACGTGGAATCTATTCCAAAAGCATTACAAGAGGCAGCAGAAATTGATGGAGCGAGTATTTTAAAGATTTTTTATAAAATTATTTTACCAGCATCCACACCAATTCTTGCAACGATTGCTATTTTCTCAGCAGTTGGACAGTGGAACTCTTTTCAAGATACATTAATTTATATTACAGATCAAAAGTTATACTCTTTACAATATTTGTTATATACGTATATTAATCAGGCGAGTTCTTTAGCTCAATTAGTAAAGAATAGTGCTGGTGGAGCACTCAATGTAGCAGCTTTAGCAACACAACAAACACCGACTTCGATTCGTATGACTGTCTCCATTATTGTTGTATTGCCAATTTTATTTATTTATCCATTGTTCCAAAGATTTTTTGTAAAAGGTATTATGATAGGTTCTGTTAAGGGATAACGATTCCCTTTTAGAATAACATTACTTTATGGAGGTATTGAAATGAAGAAAAAAGTAGTTAGTACATTATTATGTGCAACCATGGTAGCAAGTTTATTTTCAGGATGTGGTTCAAGTGGGGACACAGCAAATAATACGAGTGGTAGCACTAACACAGGAGATAGTAATAGTAAATATGAAAAATTTATTACTGTCGATGTTTTTGATAGTCAAGCAAACTATCAAGGAATCCAATCAGGTTGGTTTGGCAAGATTGTAAAAGATAAGTTTAATATGGAATTAAACATCATTGCGCCAAACGTAGCTGGTGGTGGAGATACTTTATTCCAAACAAGATCAGCAGCAGGTGATCTTGGAGATTTAATCGTAACAGGAGCAGGTGGTGGTCGTTTACAAGATTTGGTGACAGCAGGACTTGTTTTAGATATGACAGAGCTTTTAAAAGATGCAGAGTATGTACATAAATATGATTCTGCTATTGAAAAAACAGGAGAATTAGTAAAAGAAGATGGTATTTATGCGATTCCATCTGAAGTATCAAGTAGTTCACCTACAACTCCATCCGAAGGATTAGAGCCAACATTTGGAGCTTATTTAAGATGGGATGCTTATAAAGCAGTTGGATATCCAGAAATGAATACAATGGAAGATTTACTTTCAGTCTTAAAGAAAATGCAAGAAGCAGTTCCAACAAGTGATAGTGGAAAGAAAACATATGGATTTTCTCTTTTTAAAGACTGGGATGGGAATTTAATGGTAAATGCAAAGGTTCTTCCAGCAATGTATGGATATGATGAAATCGGTTTTGTACTAGCAAAAGCAGATGGTTCTGATTATAAGAGCTTTATCGAGGATGATTCACCATATATCCGTTCTTTAAAGTTCTTATTTGATGCAAATCAAATGGGACTTGTGGATCCAGAATCAACAACACAAAATTATGATCAAGTATTTGCAAAATACCAAGATGGTCAGATTCTCTATTCCCAATATGCTTGGCTTGGACAAAGTGCTTATAATACAGAACCAAATCAAGCAGAAGGAAAAGGATATATGTTAGCAGAAATTAAAGATCAAAAAATCTTTTCTTACGGCTGTAATATCAATGGTAGTTCTCAAAACTGTTTAATGATTGGTAGCAAAGCAGAAGATCCACAAAGACTTGCTGACTTTATCGATTGGTTATACTCTCCAGAAGGAGTTATGGCATCTTGTACGCAAACATCTGGTGCCTGTGGTCCAGAAGGATTAACATGGGAAATGAAAGATGGCGAACCTATTTTAACAGAGTTTGGTAAAAAAGCATTATTTGGAGAAGAAGTTGAAGTTCCAGCAGAATGGGGAAGTGGAACATGGAAAGATGGAATCTCTACGCTAAACTATAAAGCAGTCAATCCATTAGATATCAACCCTGAAACGGGATTTGCTTATACCCATGTAGTATGGGATTCTGTATTGAATCAGGA
>JADIML010000269.1 GCA_017694765.1 Candidatus Scybalomonas excrementavium | reverse complement strand
TTTTATTTGCGAATTCTCCTATTGAGTAATACTTCATAATTTATCACCTCAATAAGATTGTATCATAATCTATGAATAACTTCTATATTTTTATAGATATTTATAGATTTATATTAACTGTTAGTTACCCTCCTATCTTTATTTTACAGTGTCACGATGAGCCAGTTTTCTCATATTACTCATAACATCTTTTACTGTTTCATTATCCTTTGTCACACACATAATCGTATCATCTCCAGCAATACAACCAATGAGTCCTATGATATGTAAATTATCAATGGCTGTTGCAACTGCCATTGCCATACCAACTACAGTTTTAATCACAATTAAATTTTGTGCAACTTCCATAGATAATATACCATCTTCAAGCACTCGTTTATATTTTTCTATCGTCTGATAGTCCCCACTCTTTAATGCAATATACTTTTGCTTTCCGTTTGGTGATGAAATCTTAGTCAACTTCATCTCTCGAATATCACGAGAAATTGTCGCTTGTGTTGTCTGAAATCCTGCCTGTTGTAGCTTTTCTGCTAACTCATCTTGTGTTTCTATATCATAAGTTTCTATAATCTCAATAATTTTCTCTTGTCTTTTTGATTTCATAGTATACTTCCTTTCACAATTTCCTACCTCCCATTTTACTCCGTAACACTTCAAAAAATCCAGTGCGATCCACTTTTAATAATCGTGTTTTCACATTGGCTCTTTTGATCTCAATGCGATCTTTTTCTTTTAATCTTGTTCCATGCTGTCCATCTATTGTAATGAAAGCTGCTTCCATATCATTTTGTCCAATACGCTCTACTTGTAATGCAATCGTTTCATTACCAGACACAACAATACTTCTACTTGTTAAAGAATGTGGTGAAATTGGTGTAATAATTAGAACATCCGAGCATGGACTTACAACTGGACCTCCGGCTGATAAATTATATCCTGTCGAGCCTGTAGGTGTTGCAATAACAACTCCATCTGCTCCATAACTATCCACCAATTCTCCATTTAGCCAAATACAAAATCTTATAATTCTTGAAAATCCACTTCGACTAATGGCAATGTCATTCACACCTGCTGCTTTGAAAATTTGTTTACCATTTCGATAAACAGTACCTTCTAGCATAATGCGATCATCATATTCATAACGTCCTTCTAGCAGTGCTAATAATGCTTTTTCTAAATCTTCTAGCTCAACACTAGCTAAAAATCCTACTGTTCCCATATTCACTCCAAGAATTGGAATATTATAGTATACAAGTGGTGTAATTGCATGGAGAATCGTACCATCTCCCCCTAATACAATGGCACAATCTAAATCATCTGCAATAAGCTCCTTTGGAATCTCTTCTGGAGCATCATAAATATCACAAATGGCCTTTCTTTCTTTCAAATAGTTTTCAATTTTTTTTGTTACAGATAAATCTGTATCTTTTGTGCGATTCGTAACAATTAAAAATCTTCTCATGTTCCCTTCCCTCTCTTATAATGTCTGATGCGATAACTTTACAACCTCTTCTCTATCAAATGGAATATTCGTAACAGTTTCTCCTTCTTTTAATTTTCTCATATGCAACAAATATTCAATATTACCTTCTGGTCCTTTAATTGGAGAAAAATCCAAATGTAGTAATTCAAACCCTATCGAAATAGCAAATTCTGTAATTTGTTCAATTACTTGCAAATGTACTTTTTGATCTCTTACAACTCCTTTTTTACCAACTTGTTCTCTTCCAGCCTCAAATTGTGGCTTAATTAAACTCACAACTTCCCCACTCTCTTTTAAAAGATTGCGAACGGCTGGTAATACTTTTGTCAAGGAAATAAAGGAAACATCAATCGATGCAAAATCAATCGGACCTTCTATGCGTTCATCTTTTAATGTTACATAACGAATATTTGTTTTCTCCATACAAACAACTCTTTCATCATTTCGAAGTTTCCAGTCAAGCTGCCCATGTCCAACATCGACAGAATATACTTTTATTGCTCCATTTTGAAGCATACAATCTGTAAATCCTCCTGTTGAAGAGCCTACGTCCATACAGACTTTATCTTTTAATATAACCCCAAAACAATCCATTGCTTTTTCAAGTTTTAGCCCACCACGACTTACATATTTTAATGTCGTTCCACGTACTTCAATCTTCACCTTTTCATCAAACATGGAGCCTGCTTTATCTTCTTTTTGTCCATCGACATAGACAATTCCTGACATAATGATTGCCTTTGCTTTTTCTCTTGATGTAGCTAATTCTCTTTTTAACATCAAGACATCTAAACGTTCTTTCATGGTTTTTACCTCATTTTATTTATTTCTTTCTCAATTTTTTCTGTCATCTTATCTGCTGTAAGTCCCATGTGTTCCTTCAATACATTTGGTGAACCATGCTGTACAAAAATATCTGGTATTGCAAAATTTAAAAATCCACAAGTAATTCCTTCTTGCATCAAAAGTGTTGCCACCTTTTGTCCAAAACTTCCTTGTTCCACTGTTTCTTCCATTGTTATAACTAATTTATGTGTTTTTGCTTGTTCTAAAATACAGTGTTTATCAATCGGACTGACAAAGCGTACATTGACTAAAGTTGCTAGTATATTTTGCTCTCGTAACTGCTCTATCGTTCTGTTTGCCTCTTCTACCATACTTCCTACTGCAAAAATAACAACGCTGCCATCTCCTTGTTCTAATACTTCACTTTTTCCAATCTGAATTGGGGCTAGTTTTTCTTTTAGTCCTGTATATGCAGTACCTCTTGGATATTTTAAAGCAATTGGTCCATCTTGATAATCTAAGGCAAACTTTAACATTTCTGTTAATTCATATCGATTTTTCGGTGCCATCACTGTCATATTTGGAATCGATGTAAGATAAGAAGTGTCAAAAATTCCTTGATGTGTTTCACCATCTGCTCCAACTAATCCTGAGCGATCGACAGCAAATACAACGGGAAGTTTTTGAATACAAATATCGTGAATCATTTGATCATATGCTCTTTGAAAAAAGGTTGAATAAATGGCAATCACCGGCTTCATTCCTGCAGCAGCTAGCCCTCCTGCAAACGTAACAGCATGTTCTTCTGCAATTCCAACATCAAAAAATCGATCTGGATATTCTTTTTGAAAGCGCACCAATCCTGTTCCTGATGGCATAGCCGCAGAAATTGCAACTACATCTTCTCGCTCTTTTGAAAGTTTTACTAATTGGTTTGCAAATACATCGGTATAATCTGCTTTTTCCTTTTTCTTCTTTGGTTTTCCTGTTTCTAAATCAAATGCACTAACACCATGAAATTTTTCTGGATATTTTTCTGCAATCGGATAACCATATCCTTTCTTTGTCATAACATGCAATAAAATAGGAGCATCGATTTCTTTTACTGCTTCGATTGTTTCCTTTAACATTTTCACATTATGTCCATCGATTGGACCAATATAGGTTAATCCCATTTCTTCAAACCACATTCCCGGTGGTAAAATAATTTGCTTTAACCCTTTTTTATATCTTTGAATTGCCTCTGTTAATTCTACTCCAATTTTTGGAATACTCATTAATGCCTTTTTTACATTTTCTTTCAAATCATGATAAGCATGTCCTACTCGTAAATGATTCAAATATTTAGACATATTTCCTACATTTTCCGAAATAGACATGTTATTATCATTTAAAACAATAATAAAATTCTTTTTCAATCGTCCAACGTTATTAAGAGCCTCATATGCCATTCCACCAGAAAGTGCTCCATCTCCAATCACAGCTACTATTGTTTCATCAGTTCCTCGTATTTCTCTTGCTGTAGCAAAACCAAGAGCTGAAGAAATGGAAGTAGAGCCATGTCCTCCGATGACCAAGTCTGTTTCATCTTCATTTGGTTTTGGAAAACCACTTCTTCCTCCAAACTGGCGTAAGTTTTCAAATCCCTCTTTACGTCCTGTTAAAATTTTATGTGTATAACATTGATGTCCCACATCAAAAATCAATTTATCTTTTGGGAAATCAAGCGCCAGATGAAGTGCCATTGTAAGTTCCACAACACCTAGATTGGATCCCAAATGCCCTCCATTATTACTAATATGCTCCAATAAAAACTGTCGAATTTCTTCTGCTAATATTGGATATTCTTCTGGAGTAATCTTTTTAATATCATTCACTTGATTTATTTTTTCTAACATAGTTGTTTTTCTCCTGAAAATCCACTTACACTCTCACTATTAATGAGTGCGATTAATAAGATACTGTAACAGCTCTGTTAGAAATGTATTTTCTGTTCCAATTTGTGACAACTGTGTGATTGCTTCCTTCGTCAACTGCTTGACATCTTCTTTTGCTTGTTCCATTCCTTTTAGGGAAACATAAGTTGTCTTTCCATTTCTTTCATCGCTATTTACAGGCTTTCCAATTTCTTCTTCTGTTCCTATTATATCCAAAATATCATCTTCAATTTGAAAAGCTAGTCCAATATTGCTTCCTATTTGTTGAATCTTTATAACATCTTCTTCTTTTGCTCCAGCAAGAATGGCTCCTATCATCATAGATGCTTCTAATAACGCACCTGTTTTATTACGATGGATAAATAAAATTTGTTCTAGCGTAAGTGGTTTTCCTGTGAGCTCCACATCCGCTGTCTGTCCTCCAATCATTCCATGAATTCCGGGTTTTGATGCTAATACTTGAAAGGCTCTGCCAATGCTAACATCCCCTTCTTTCATAGAAAAAGCTGTTGATGCAACTTCAAAAGCATAATTTAAAAGAGCGTCACCAGCTAAAATCGCCATATCTTCCCCATAAACAATATGAGCTGTTTTTCTTCCTCTTCGATAATCATCATTATCAAGAGCTGGTAAATCATCATGAACAAGAGAATAGGTGTGAATCATTTCAATCGCTGCCATAAATGGTTCGATTACTTTCTCTGTTCCACCAAACTTCTTATAAGTTTCCAACATAAGCAATGGCCGGATTCTTTTTCCACCTGCTTTTAACGTATAATTCATGGCTTGAATGACTATTTTTTGATAACCTGTTTCTTCTAATAGATACTGATTAAGTATCTCTTCTATTACCATGACTCTTTCTTGTAATTGTTGTTTAAAATCTATCATGGTTATGCCTCTTCCTCTAAAATAATCATTTGTTTTTCAATACGATCCAAAGACTCTTTACAAGTGTTTAAGAGTTCGACTCCCTTTGCATACAACGCAATCGAATCGGATAATTTTGTATCTTCGGATTCTAATTTTTGAATGATTCCATCTAAATTTTCAAAGGCTTTTTCTATTGATAATTCACGCTTTGCCATACTACTTTCCTTCCTTTATTTCTGTTCCGTTATATGCTGTACAGTTGCTTCAATTTCACCATCAATCAAAGTAACTGTTATCGTATCTCCTTCTTGTATCTTGGTAACAGAGCGAAGTACCTTCTTATCTTTGTCAGTTATAAAACCATATCCGCCTGTTAATTTAGCAGTCGGAGAAAGTCCATGTAGCTTTTCGGTATAAAGAGCAATTTGATGTCTTTTTCTTTCTATTTTTTGTTCCATAATATCTTGTAACTTTATTTCTAAATCTGCAAGACGCATCTTTTTTTCTTGTAACTTTTGTTTTGGACTAACACGTTCTAACTGCCATTGTTTATTGTCTAATTGATATCGATAAGTCTGTATCTTATGTTCGATTGGACGACGAAGAGCCTGTTCATAAGCTCTAAACTGCTCTAACATTCCAAAATAATCTGGAATTGCTAACTCGCAGGCTGCTGATGGCGTTGCTGCTCTAAGATCTGCTACATAATCGGCAATGGTTGTATCCGTTTCATGACCTGTTCCTGAAATAATCGGTGTATTTGCACGAAAAATAGCCCTAGCGACAATCTCTTCATTAAATGCCCAAAGATCCTCAATAGAGCCTCCACCCCTACCTATGATGATAGTATCCATATTCATTTTATCTAATTGTTCAATCCCTTTTGCTATCGTCTTTCCTGCTCCTACTCCCTGTACCTGTGCAGGATAAAGTACGAGCTGCACATAAGGATTTCTTCTTTTTGCAATACTTTCAATATCTCGAATTGCGGCTCCTGTTTTTGATGTTACAATTCCTACTTTCTTTGGAAACATCGGAATTGTTTTTTTCTTATCACTATCAAATAACCCTTCATCGCTTAACTTTTTCTTTAATCGCTCATATTCTTCATAAAGAGCACCAGCTCCATGTAAAAAAATCTCTTTTGCATAGAGCTGATATTTTCCATCTCTTTCGTATACACTAACATTTCCTCCTGCTACTACACTTTGACCGTCTGCAAGTTGAAAAGTCAATCCTTCCTTTCTACTTCCAGCAAACATCACACAGCTTATAGCAGATTCTTGATCTTTTAAAGTAAAATAAATATGTCCTGAAGAATGATATTTACAATTGGATACTTCACCCTTCATGTAAATATGATTGAGCGCATAATCACTAACGAAAAGCCTTTTGATATATCCATTGACTTGTGCCACCGTATATATCTTATTCATCTTATTCTCCTATGCAAGTTTTGCTAAAAGACCATTGACAAATTTAGCTGATTTTTCTGTGCCATATATTTTGGCAAGTTCTACTGCTTCATTAATGGCTACTCCTACTGGAATATCATCATCTTTTTGAATTTCAAAAATGGCAACACGAAGAATAGCAAGTTCTGCTTTTCCAATTCTTCCAATCTTCCATCCTTCACTAATTTTCTCAATGATAGTATCTATCTCTTCTACATGAGCCATAATTTGTTTTGCACGTTTACCAACTGACTCTAAATTTCCTTCTTCTTGTTCTAAGTATAACGCAACTTGCTCATCCCACTCTTCTTTTGGAAAAAATGCAGCACGAAATACTATTTTAAATACATGGTTTCTTACTTCACTACGTTTCATTCTTTTATCCTCTTGTCTTTGTATCATAAAGGATATCCTATGCCATCTTATTCTTTAAACAAGATGACATAGGAATCCTCTTCTCTTTCTATTCTTTTTCTAAAGAAACACCGGCAATGCGGATATTCACTTCATCAACTGTAAGTCCTGTCATTGTTTCAATTGCAGATTTTACACGTTCTTGGACAGCTGCTGAAACCTCTGGTATACTATAGCCAAATTTTAGTTCCAATGCAAGCTCCACACTAACGGTAGCTTCTGTTACTGTAACTTTTACTCCCTTAGATAAATTTTTCATTCCAAGTTTGCTTACAAGTTCATTCGTAATGTTTCCTGCCATTTTGGAAACTCCTTCTACCTCTGTTGCCGCAAGTCCAGCAATAATTGCCACAACCTCATCAGCAATCTGAACTTCTCCAATCTTTCCAGATTCATGTATCTGATAGTGCATTCCTTTATCTTGTTCTTTATTCATAACGGACCTCCTTCATCTCAAGCTATCTATAGCCATCTCTCTCCATAGAATAGCCCTCATCCTTATAGTCTCATTATACCCAAACTTAGTTTAATTTGCAATTTTATTTTTGATTTTTCATCGTGGAGATTACAATTTGATCAAGATCCATGTTCGTTTTTCTCATAATAATATCTTCTACCTGTGCTTTTTCCACATCGGTTAAGGATTCTTTTGCAATCAGAACATCTAAGCTATCATTACTAATGCTGACAACAGAATTTATAAAACCTTTTGCTCCTAGTAGTTGTTCAATTTGTGTTTCCATCTCCATATTATTCGTTAACTGAAGAACTTTTTGCTCTGCTTGTTTTTTACTAGATGCATCAATGCTATCATTTTCAATCATATTTAATAGCATTTCTTTGCTTTTTGCTCTTGTTTGTTCTCGTTCTAATTTTGCCTTTGTAATAAAATCAGATACTTGAGCTTCTGTTAAAACAGCTTCTCCAACCTTTGTATCAGAAATATCACTTTCTATACTATCTTGCACTGGAGCAGATACTTGCGCATCATCTTGATTTCCAATCGCTCCCTCATTAGAAGCAACACTACTTACTTCATCTGCATCAGAAATGTCCATCGTATC
>JADIML010000025.1 GCA_017694765.1 Candidatus Scybalomonas excrementavium | reverse complement strand
GGATGAAAGAAAAGTCGGTATATTTTTATGGCTTCTTTTTGTTTTTAACAGCTCTTATTGTAATAGCGATTATTAATGAAAGAAGTAATCCAATGATAAAGCTGGCATGGATTGTTCCAGTGTTGGTATTTCCGATTTTTGGTGTGTTATTTTACTTATTTATTCAAATGCAGTTAGGAACAAAGTTAATTGCATATCGCTTAAACCAATTAATACAGCAGACAAAACCATATTTAAAACAAGATAGAGAAACCTTGTTAGAATTAGAGGTACAAAATCAACAGATTGCAAATCTGGCTCATTATATGGGAGAAAAAGGTGGATATCCTATTTATAAAAATAGTGAAGTCACTTACTTTCCGATTGGTGAAGCGAAGTTTGAAGCCTTGGTGGAAGAACTAAAAAAAGCGAAGCATTTTATTTTCATGGAATATTTTATTGTAGAAGAAGGATACATGTGGAATACGATTCGAGATATTTTGATTGAAAAGGCAGCAAAAGGAGTAGAAGTCCGTTTCATGTATGATGGTATGTGTTCTGTCACAATGTTACCATATAATTATTCAAAGAAGTTACAACAGTTTGGGATTAAAAGTAAAATATTTGCGCCTATAAGACCAGTGTTATCAACAAGTCAAAATAATCGTGATCATAGAAAAATTGTAGTCATCGATGGAGAAGTGGCTTTTACAGGTGGTGTCAACTTAGCAGATGAGTATATCAATAAGAAAGTTCGGTTTGGACACTGGAAAGATACAGCAGTTATGGTGCGAGGAGAAGCTGTTCGCGCTTTTTTACTTATGTTTTTACAAATGTGGAATATTACAGAGAAAACAGAGGAAGATTACGAACAGTATTTACGTTATGTACAAGCGGCGCCAACATGTAAATATGATGGGTTTGTTATGGCATATGGAGATAGCCCTTTTGATCAAGAAAATGTAGGCGAGGAAGTATATATGGATATGATACATCGTGCTAAAAAATATGTTCATATTATGACACCATATTTAATTTTAGATAATGAAATGGTTCGCGCACTACAGTTTGCAGCAAAAAGAGGAGTAGAAGTTTGTATTATCATGCCCCATATTCCAGATAAATGGTATGCATTTGTATTAGCTAAGACGTATTATGAAGAATTAATTGATGCAGGGGTACAAATTTTTGAATATACACCGGGATTTGTTCATGCAAAATCTTTTGTTGTTGATGGTGAAGAAGCAGTCGTTGGAACAATTAATTTAGATTTTAGAAGTTTATACTTACACTTTGAAGATGCTGTTTATATGTATCAAAATAGTGAAATTAGTAAAATTGAAGAAGATTATCAGACAACTTTATTAAAATGCCAGAAAGTTACAAAAGGAGATTGCAAAAATATTAGTTTAAAAGATCGTCTTGCAGGAAGAGTGTTACGTCTATTTGCACCTCTTATGTAAGATAGAAGAAGGAATGATGAAAAAAGGGATTGCTATGATTTGTAGTAGTTCCTTTTTTATATAATAAGAAATTCCGCTTAATAGGTCATTTCTATAATATAAAAACGCATGATATACGAATGGTACGCAAGTTATCACTATTATAAAAAAATGCTATGAAAATCATTTAATTTGGTATAATACAAAGTAAGTGAAATAGAAGGGATATAACAGGATGAATATGAAAACACAGATAAAGCTCATGGAGTTTGGTAAGAAGTTATTAAAAGGAGAAGTAGAAACTTCACCTTATTATAAAAAAGAATATGAAAAAGATTTACAGCAAGAATCCGATTCCTTACTACTTCCAAGAATCATGCCAGAACAAGTAGGTGTGTCTTCTAGCTATTTATTTGAATTTCTAAAGGAGATTTCTGCTTGTACAAAAGAACATCTACATGGAGTTTGTATCGTTCATAAAGGGAGTGTGATTTTAGAACAAGGATATTCCCCTTATACGATACAAGATTGGCATATTTCTCATTCTCTTGCAAAAAGTATTACAGCATTAGCAATTGGGTGTTTAATATCCGATGGTCAATTAGCACTTCATGATCCAATTGTAGATATTTTTAATAAAAGAAAAGTACTGTTTGGACACAAAATGAATAAAGTAACAGTATTGCATTTATTAACAATGAGTTCTGGAATTACATTTAATGAACTAGATACTGTGTTTGAAAAAGACTGGTTAAATGGGTGTTTAGGCTCTAATGTAGATTTTGAGCCAGGGAGCAAGTTTTCTTATAATAGCATGAACACATATTTATTATCGGCGATTGTTGTGGAAAAAACGAAAAAAGGGTTGTTAGAATATTTACGCATAAGATTATTATCTGAAATGGGAATCGGACAGTTATTTTGGGAAAAATGCCCTCTTGGTATAGAAAAAGGTGGCTGGGGCTTAAGTCTTACCATGGAAGACATGGCAAAGTTTGGCATATTATATATGCAGCAAGGTATGTGGAATGGAAAACAGTTGCTTTCCAAAGAATATATGAAATTTGCAGTACAAAAGCAAATAGATACGCCAGAATCAATAAGTCCTTATGGGTATGGGTATCACATTTGGATTTGCTCACGAAAAGGGACGTATCAGTTTAATGGAATGTTTGGACAAAATGTATTTCTATTGCCAGACATAGAAACTGTCATTGTTACAACAGCTGGGGGAGAGCATTTTTTTCCAAAAAGTAACGTGTTTGATATTGTGATGGACTATTTCGCACACCCTGCACAAGAAGTACAAAGAAGAATGATAGAATCCAGAAGAAAATATATAAAAGATTTATATTATCAAAACAAAAAAGAAAAGATAGATTTGTACTTTTATAAAAAATTAAATGACTATGGAAAGATACTTCAGTATAATCAGATTCCTAGTATAGAAGAAGATTTTTTCCAAGTTCCACAGGAACTTTTATGTGAGGAGCCAAAAAAAGAAGAAACTTCTAAGTGGAAAGATTGGTGGAAAGATAGAAAAAGGAGATTACTAGATATTGGGAAAAAGGGAAAAGTAGAAAGAGAAGAAAGAAAGTCACAAGAAGTAGAGAAGCAAGAAGCAGATAAACAAAAACAGCAGGAGAGGAATCAAGGAGCTGTACTCCAAATATTAAAAAATATTTTAGATAAAAAATATGTCTTTGGACAACAAAAAAATGGCATATTACCACTCTTTTTACAGATGATGCATGGCACATATAGTAGTGGAATTTCATATTTTTATTTGAGAATGAAACAAGATTTAAACAAAGAACAAGAGCAGATCGAGTTTATTTTTCAAGAGGGAGAGACAGAAAAGATTTTAAAGATAGGGATACAATATCCTATTTACTCGACCTATGAAATAGAAGGAATGTTATATAAAATAGGGGTGATTGGTAAGTGGTGTTGGAATGAAGAGGATATACTTGTTCTTAAAGTCACCATCTGCTTTGTAGAAACAAGTCATACAAGAATGGTATATCTTTATTTTGAAGATGAGAAAGTGACTATGAAATTAAAAGAAGAACCTAATTTATTAGCTCTACTAGAAGAGGTTCCAATGTTACTTGGTGGAGAATCCAAAGATATGATGATGAAACTTGCCACAAGTTTAAAAGATATGGACTATTCCAAGTATTTATTAAAGAAAGTGATCGAGCCAGTTATAGAAGGCGAGCAACAAAAATAGGAAAAAGAAAATGTCTATTTTGTAACTGTGCAGTAT
>JADIML010000268.1 GCA_017694765.1 Candidatus Scybalomonas excrementavium | reverse complement strand
TCTATAACAAGATTGTTTTCCTTCTACAATGTAAATGTAATCACATACAATAGTAAATTATCGTTTATCTGTAATCCATTTTCTAAATTTTGGATAATCTTTCTTATCTCTCACATACCATCGTTTAATTTCGGGATTCCACCAAGCTCCCAGTTTTTTCACAATGTCTTTTTCCTCATAGGGAACATGAAGTAATAACGCCATTTTCTCCTCCTAATCAAAAATTTCCTCTTCTAAAATTTTTTTCTAATCTAGTCCTTACTTTTAATTTCTTTAAATTCGACTCTTCTAGCAAAATCACTATCACAGAATTTATCTACTACAAAATATGCTAATCCATATGCTACCGCATAGAAATCATCTGCTCCTTCTACCGTTAAAATAGCTCTAGGTGAAGACTCTATTTTATATAGGTTAATTTGTCCCATTCTAATCTTCCTTAAATTATATTTTTATAAGAAAAATAATCGATTTTCCAATTTTCCTTCTTGAACAAAGTCAAGATTTTTACATATTTTATCTGCATACCCAGTTGTAATCGGTAACCGCATTTCTCTAATAGAACCAACATGAAGCTGTGTTAAACTTAATATTTGTTTTAATATAACTGGCATCCCAATATCACCACACACCTTCTCAATCAGAATCGGATTTGGAGAACCCGATTTTGGATTAATATCTGTTGTAACTAAATAAGCTTTCTTTTCATTATAAACACAATATCCTACTGGCGGATTTATCACTTCGTTTTCTTGCTCCATTAATAACTTTGAACGTGTATTTTTCCTTATCTCGACAATCGTATATGAAATTCCTTGAGCTTTAAAATAATATTCATACCATTTACTATCTTCATTGCTAAATCCATCCCTATGAATTACTATATTTCTTGGCTTTTCACCATACTGAGCCTCATAAGATAATATCACTTCATCAAATATTTCTTGTAATATATTGGATTGAATCTTCTCTCCCTGCTGCGCTATCTTTGGCTTAAAGAAATTAATCAGCCTTCCATACTTATCGAAAACAACAGAACAAGCTGGATAATGGATTCCCTTTGCCATAGTAGCTACATCTAATCCAACAAAACAATCCACATCTCCTGGCATATTCTTTATAATCCAAGGAGTACCACCTGTTTTACCAAGTATCCCTAAAACAATATTCTGTAAATAATATTTTGATCGATTCCCAGCCTTTTTACCTTCTTGAAATAATTTTGCTGTTTCCATACTAATCATTTGTGATGGTATATTCATCTGTGCCCATACCTTTTTAAATGGATCATATGGATTATCTTCTCCTTCTTCATTTGGAACAATCGCAAGAACTAAATCAATCTTATCAATGTTTTTCAATTTATTTGCTGCTCTTTTATAGTCGGTAATACTTCCTATATCATATTCTTCTTTTATTTTTGCAGCTCCTTGTATTTCTAACAACTCTTCTTTTATATATTGATCTCTATTCCCTTGATACATTCCTTGCGTACAAAACATATAAATTTCATTTGCCACTGCTTTCATTAAAAGTTCATATCCTCTTGGATATAAATATCCGATTTTTAGTTTATACTTTGGTTTTTGATAAAATCCAAAATTATATACTTTATATTTTTCTTCACTTGAAATACTTCTATTATTTCCACAGAACAATGGTAATTTTTCAACTCTTCCCGGCTTAAATCCTAGCACTGATATATCACATGGTTCTACATGAAATGATAACCTATTCATTTCTCCAATAATACCTATATCCTCTATAAAATATTTATCTAATTCTATTCTTCGTTTCATATCTAGCTTTACATATGGTTCTATTTGTTTTGAAAATATTGGTTCCTTTTTCAATAAATATTCTCTTGTAATAATAGGTTTTAAAGCTTGTGGATAATAAGGCGTAATTTTATGATCTCTGTCCATTTCCACATTAATAATCGGTGTATCATCTCGTATGTTTTTTACTAAATTCGGTTGTTTTTTTGTATTTTCATAATAGTACTTTAAACTCGGGGTAAAATCTAACTTATCCACTACTGTTCTTTCATCTACATTTATAACAACTCCACTTTGCTTATAATTTGACCAATCGTTTTTTACATACATTCCTTTCACATTAATTCCTTTTTCCAAAAGATTTGCAATGTTATCATTGGAAATAAATTCTGAATTATTCATAATCCATAAATAGGCTCGATTATCCTCTTTTACTTCTACACGTATGGAAAACTTCCTAGCTAATTTAATACTCTTATCTTGTGTTTGAATAACTCCATATTTTTCTCCATTCCAAAACCATGAACTTGTTATGACATCTTTACAACGATACTTGTAATACTTTTCATAAACTTTTACTTTTCTTATGTTTTCCTTTATATAATATTCAATTATTTTCCCATATAATCCTCGGTTTTCCTGAACTGAATGATGATATTCTCCCTTATATTCTAGTGAAAAATCAATATTACTAGGTATATTTTCTATTTTACATAAAGAATAAATATAATTTCCATCTTCAAATATCCCCAATGAACTATTACAATTCTTAAGTTTTCCACAAGCACTTCGAATCGTCTTATATTTATTGCTATCAAGTTTATTACTTGTTAATTCATATCGATGGATTGTTATCTCTTGTATTTCCTGTTTTGATGAATATACTTCTAGTTTTAAACTTTTTCCCATATTTCCTCCTAGTTTCAAGATGTAATCTTTTTGATCGATAGGCTCGCATACAATTTCTAATTCATTTTTCATCTTGAATTTATACTCTATATTACTATCATAGATATAAATTACACCCGTTAAATTTTCTTATATTTCGTCAAATTCTGAATTTTATCTACAATATATGAGCCCTATATACCCCCTTATATATCATACTTCACTTCAAATGAACATGACGTTTCTAGCAAATTTTCTAAAATAAGTATAAACTTGAAAAGCACCGTTTCTAACTCCTTATTTTGTACAAAGGATGATAAGTATTAGGACAAGCGACCAAATACGATGATGATTGAGCCATTATCTCCCTTTATGATACTTTGAAGATTTTTTTATAAGGAACGAAATGATTAAACACATCACCCCTATTATATACTCTATATAAAACCTTGCAAGAAACTGCAACAATGCTATGATTCCATGAATACATCCTAATATAATGCTTGATTTATCAAATATTTTATGACTTTTCATTAAAATCTTATCAAACCATTTTTTATG
>JADIML010000024.1 GCA_017694765.1 Candidatus Scybalomonas excrementavium | reverse complement strand
TATTGATTCTTCGGATTCTGTTTCTACTGCATATAGTGATGGGAAAATCAGTCTTGGTGAATTTCTACAGTATGCAATTCAAAAATCTTGGATTGATGTTTCTTCTCTCGATATTTCAAGTGATTTTTATGATCTTGATACAATTTATACAGAATTAATTGCATATATTGGAGAACATTTAAAAACCGATCCAGAGTTTGAGAAACTTATCTATAAATATCTCATTAAAAATGGTACGATTTCTGGCTATGAAATTTGTATGACTTTATTTGATCAAAAAGTATTAAATTCGAAAAAAGATGACGATAACGAAAGTTTAAAAAATGGATATTTAAGTTCCTATAGTTTTATGTATCGTAAAATTAAAAATCTGGATATTACACCAGCTCAGCTTGCACTTGATCCATATTCTGGAACAGTTATTATTACAGATGTAAAAACAGGAAAAGTGCTAACAGCTGTTTCTTATCCAAGTTATGATAATAACAAAATGGCAAATCATGTCGATAGTGCATACTTTAATAAAATTAATACCGATCAATCTTCTCCAATGCTATTTCGTGCGACACAATCACGTTCAGCTCCAGGTTCAACTTTTAAACCGTTAATGGCAGCAGCAGGATTAGAAGAAGGAGTCATTTCCACAGGCACTTCTATTTTTTGTAATCGTATTTTTGATAAGATTACACCATCTCCAACTTGTCTTGGTTATCATGGAAACGAAACGGTACAAACTGCATTACGAGACTCTTGTAATGTATTTTTCTACGAAGTTGGTTATCGTTTAGGAATGACAAATGGTCGTTATTCCAATGAAACAGGATTATCTAAAATAAAAAAATATGCACATTTATTTGGATTAGATGAAACAAGTGGACTGGAATTAAATGAATATGCTCCTCAAGTTTCCACAGAAGATGCTGTTCGTTCTTCCATTGGACAGGGAACGAATAACTATACACCATCACAAATTGCACGTTATGTAACAGCTATTGCAAATCGTGGAACTACCTATGATTTAAGTTTATTAAATCAAGTGAAAAACTCTAACGGAAAAACAATCAAAAAATTTAAATCTTCTGTATTGCATACATTGGATTTTAAAGATAGCACTTGGGATGCTGTTCAGCGTGGAATGTACTTAGTTGTAAATAGTGGACATAGCGCTAGTTTAACTGAAAACTTTAAAAATGCAGGTCTTTTAGTTTCTGGTAAAACAGGTACAGCACAAGAAGATAAAACAAGAGCCGATCATGCTTTATTTATGTCTTATGCACCATCTAATGCTCCAGAAATTTCAATGACTGTTGTTGTACAAAATGGATATACATCTTCAAATGCTGCTAAAATCGCTAGCGACATTTATAAATATTATTTTAAGACAGATGTAACAAAAGAACAGGAATAATGTCAATTCCTGTTCTTTTATGAGGACTTGTTATTCGAAACGCTAATTGACAGAACTTTATAACTTAGTATATAGTATATAGGTAGAGGTGAAATTATGAAAAACCCAGTTTTAATAAAAGGGAATAAATATGGTATTTCGCTTGCCCTAAGTAGCGATCTTGAATTTTCCGAACTGCTTTCTCTGATTGGACAAAAGTTCCAAGAATCTGCACGTTTTTTTGATACAAAACAACAAGTAGCGATTTCCTTTGAAGGACGTATTTTATCAAATGAAGAAATACAAGCAATTTTACAAGTAATTAAAGAAAGTTGCGATCTGGATATTGCTTATATCATCGATAATTCAGAAGAAACTATGCAACAGTTTCAAACTGCAATCGCTATTTGTGTACAGGAACAACAAAAATGGCAAGAAGAAGCAGAAAAAAATAATAGAGAGCAAGAAATAGAACACACAGAACAAGTGCAAGAAATCACCAATTCTTTTATGCAAAATTGTGATGATGGAAGATTTTATAAAGGTACACTTCGTTCTGGACAGGCAATTCACTCCGATACAAGTATTATTGTCATCGGAGATGTGAATCCTGGTGCGTCTGTAATTGCCAAAGGAAATATCATTGTACTAGGATGTCTAAAAGGAACAGCACATGCTGGTTGCGATGGTAATACAAAATCTTTTGTTGCTGCTCTTGATATGATCCCAATGCAAATCCGAATTGGAAATGTGATTGCACGTTCTCCTGATTCTTCTCGGACAAAAAAGGGACTTTTTCGGCGTGAGCCAGAAGCAGAAGCTAAAATTGCTTATGTGGAAGGAGAAAATATTTATATTGAACCAATCAGCAGAACGGTATTAAGTGAGGTAATTTAAAGTACATATTGTAGAGGAGTAAAAAAATGAGTGAAGTAATTGTTATTACATCTGGAAAAGGTGGAGTTGGGAAGACAACAACAACTGCAAATGTAGGAACTGGTCTTGCCAAGTTAAATAAAAAGGTTGTATTAATTGATACTGACATCGGACTTCGTAACTTAGATGTTGTTATGGGACTTGAAAATCGTATCGTATATAATCTTGTTGATGTTGTAGAGGGAAATTGTCGTGTAAAACAAGCATTAATTAAAGATAAGCGTTATGAAAATCTATTTCTCTTACCTTCCGCACAGACAAGAGATAAAACTTCTGTAACACCAGAACAGATGAAAAAGTTAATCGAAGAATTGAAAACAGAGTTTGACTATATTCTTTTAGATTGTCCAGCTGGTATTGAACAAGGGTTTAAAAATGCCATTGCTGGTGCCGATCGTGCATTAATTGTTACAACCCCAGAAGTTTCTGCGATTCGTGATGCCGATCGAATTATAGGACTATTAGAAGCCAATGAATTAAAACGTGTTGAATTAATCGTCAATCGAATCCGTATGGATATGGTAAAACGAGGCGATATGATGTCCATTGA
>JADIML010000267.1 GCA_017694765.1 Candidatus Scybalomonas excrementavium | reverse complement strand
AAATGTCTTATAAAATAGGATTTTTAAGAATTTTAGAAAAGTATGTAACTTTTTAAAGAAGAAAGGAAATGAGAAAAAGCTGTTAGAAAAAGGAGTATTTTTTCTAATAGCTTTTTTTCTTTCAAAAACTTTCGTTATATGCTATAATATCGTGTAAATAAAATACGATAAGAAATAAAAGTAGCGAGAAAGGAGAAATATGGAAATTATTTTTTTCGTCTTATGTCTTGTGCTGATTGGAGTGATAGGGCGTATTTTCTATGAAAATTCTACTTTTCGAATAAAACGATATACAATATGTCATGAAAAAATTGGAAGGAAAGCCAATGGGCTTAAAATAGCCTTTTTATCAGATTTGCATAATAGTTGTTATGGAAGAGGAAATTCCAAATTATTACAGGCGATTCAAGATGAGAATCCGGATTTGATTTTAATTGGCGGAGATATGTTGATCGGAAAAAATGGGGATTATATGGATAATGCTTGTACACTTTTACAAAATTTATCTATGAAATTTCCAGTTTATTATGCCAATGGAAATCATGAATCGAGAATGAAGTTTAATCCTGATAAATATGAAGATCGTTATCAAATTTATGAAAAGAAGTTAAAAGCTATGGGAGTTTCACTTTTATGTAATGAATCGGTTTTTCTTGAAGAACAAGATATCACCATAACTGGATTAGAGTTAGATGAATATTATTATCAAAAAGGGAAAAAAGTCATGATGGAAGAAAGTGATATGGAAGATTTAGTCGGTGTAAGTGATAGAGAAAACTTCCAAATTTTACTGGCACATCATCCAGAATTTTTTGAGAAATATAGTGAATGGGGAGCCAATTTAGTTTTATCGGGACACAATCATGGTGGAATTGTAAGACTTCCATTACTAGGTGGGGTCATATCACCTCAATATCGATTGTTTCCTAAATATGATGGAGGGCTTTATAAAAAAGATGGAAATTATATGGTTTTAAGTCGAGGATTAGGAACACATACAATTAAAATTCGATTATGGAATGTGCCAGAGTTATGTATGATAGAATTAAAGGAGAAAATATAGTTTGGAAAGTTTAGATATAAAATTACAAGTATTTGAAGGTCCCCTTGATTTACTTCTCCATCTTATTGACAAAAATAAAATAAATATTTATGATATTCCTATTGTTTCTATTACAGAGCAGTATTTAGAATATTTACGAACAATGCAAGAGCTTAATATGGATATTATGAGCGAGTTTCTTGTGATGGCAGCTACTTTGATTCACATTAAGACAAAGATGCTATTGCCAAAAGAAGAGAAGGTACTAGAAGAAGAGGAAGAAGATCCAAGGGCAGAATTAGTTCGTAGACTTTTAGAATATAAAATGTATCAGTATGCAGCAGAAGAATTAAAAGAATTGCAAATTGATGCACAAAGAGTATTATATAAAGCTCCAACAATTCCAGAAGAAGTATCAGCATATGAGGAACCATTAGATTTAGATAGCCTATTAGATGGATTAACACTGACAAAATTACATGAAGTTTTTCAGTCTGTTATGAAGCGACAAGTCGATAAAATTGATCCAATTCGAAGTAAATTTGGTCAAATTGAAAAAGAAGAAGTTCGAGTAGAGGAAAAAATGGAAATGATCCGAGAGCAAATTCGGGGACTTTCACAAATTCGTTTTCGAGCTTTATTAGAAGTGCAGGCTTCAAAAATACAAGTGGTAGTAACATTTCTTGCAATTTTAGAATTGATGAAAATAGGAGTATTAACGGTACGTCAAGAAGAAATTTTTGGAGATATCATATTAGATTCTTTGGAAAATTAAGTGATGAAAGGGTATTTACTATGACAATAAAGAAAATGGAAGCTATTTTGGAAGGGGTTTTATTTGCAATAGGACGAGCTGTTTCCATTGAACAATTAGCAAATGCCATTGGACAAAATGAAAAAACTACGAAAAAATTACTTCATAATTTAATGGATCGCCTTGATACGGAAGATTCTGGAATTCGTATTCTAGAACTAGATGGTTCTTATCAAATGTGTACGAGTCAAGAGATTTTTGAGGCGCTGATTCAGGTTGTAAAACAGCCCAAAAAACAAGTTTTAACGAATGTTCAAGTGGAAACTCTAGCAATTATAGCTTATAAACAGCCCATCACACGACAAGAGATAGAAACCATTCGTGGTGTAAAGTGTGATCATGCAATTAATAAATTAATTGAATACAATCTGATAGAAGAGGTTGGTCGATTAGATGCCATTGGTAGACCTCTTTTATTTGGGACAACAGAAGAGTTTCTTAGAAGATTTGGAGTCGCTTCTATGGAAGAGTTACCAGTGATTAATTCGGTAAAAGTAGAAAACTTAAGACAAGAAGCAGAAGAAGAGGTCCAATTATCGTTTGATTTACACAAAAATGATGAAATAGAATAGAAACGAGTCAATAAGAAAAGATAGTTCTATATCAATGTTATCTGAAATGCTATTGATTTTAGAAAGAAGGTATAATCTTTCACAGTAAAGATTATGA
>JADIML010000266.1 GCA_017694765.1 Candidatus Scybalomonas excrementavium | reverse complement strand
TAAGCTATATCTCATAGCTTGTCTTGAAATATAAGAGTACTGCTCATAATCTCCTCGAGACATTTTTTTTAATGTAGTAATGTTTCCAATTCCCTCTCCATAATTTGCACTTTCTGCTAGAAAAACCATAGTAATTGTCATATTTTTTCTCATGATTTTGTCTCCTCCTTCACATTAATTCTCATTATCTTTTTCATAGAATCCGCCTTTTAACCCTATTACAAAAGCATAACCATAGTCTAAAAACTTCTCTTGTTCTTCAATCATCTCAAAAAATTTAGTTGGAACTTGCTTATTAATTCCACAGTATAAACGTAAAACAATATCAAAAAACCTCTCTTTATTTTTTACAGATAGTGCATTTAACAATTGATAAATTGTCCCTCGTAAACATTCATCACTTGTAGCATTTTTACTATTCATTAAATCTTTTCTTAATTGATTCCCATCTTTAGCCATAAAATACGATACTTTTGCCATTTGCTTCACCTCTTCCTTTTCGCTATATTTTCTTACAAGATTTACATATTTTTGAACTTCTTGTATCCAAAATACACTATATAGTAACCCATTATTATCAAGACTTTCTTTTAATAAGCAATTAATCAACTGGTACTGGTTTTGATATCTTAAAATATTCCATACTGTCTTTTCATATACATTCCAAAATTCATTTTTTACTTTAACATTAGGATAAGCTTGTAATTTTTCTAATGGTTTCCTTATAAAATCATTTCCTAACAGTTCTATTACATCATTTTGGATAATTTGGAATTGATAACTTGTCTCATTATCAATTCCTTTAATAATAATTGGTAAATTTGTTATCTGTTTGGACTTTTCTTTTAAAACTTCTCCTATCATTTTGCTCATCCAAGAAGAATATGTCTCATTTTCACCCTGTTTATTAGAATTTATCTGTTCCTTACAGTTACTATCTAATAACTGTTCAATTGTATCTGATGTATTTAAGAAGACAAAATGATTGCCATATACTTGAAATCCTAATGGGCTTACTGCATAGACAAAAGCACAGACTGGACATAGATAGGCATCTACTTTCCCATTCCAAAAAGCTGATTTTTTTCTTACTAAATCATCAGCACATTCTGTCATAAAAGCAATTGAAACTTTCTCTTTTGGGTTTACTGGATAACCACAGTCAATACAACTATCCTTTGCCTTTGTATGGTCGGTTTCCAAATATTTAAGAAACGGTTCTGTAAAATCTCTTGTAAACGTTTCTCTCATCTCTTTCTTAGCATTGGCTCTTAATAAAAAACTTTTTCCATCCCAAAAGCGATTAATATATGTATACAACAAACTTTTCATACTAAAAGTTTCTTCACAAAGATCTTGAGCTAAAAATTCTTGTAACTTCTCTAGCCTAGCAATCAATTCTTCTCTCTCCATCTTATCCTTTAGTTTTTCCTTTTTTAACTGTTCATAAACTTCAGGATTTTGAATGTCATTTTTTATATTTTGGAAACCAGATTGGTAACTATTCGATAATAACTTATCATTAATGAATTTTAAGTCTTCTTTTGTTTCTTTATCTACTTTCCATGTGTCTAATTGTAATTTCTCAAGTAAATTTTTGATTTTATCCATAGTTCTTTGATAAGTGGTAGTTGCTCCAAGCCTTTTTACAAAAGTTTTAAAATAAAGTTCTGTCCAATCTTGTTTAAGAGCAAATTCTACAGCGATCCAAAGACTATTCCCATCTTCTGAAATCCCATAATCTACATCTTCTGCTGCCGTACTTTCTTTTAATAAATAGTTCATTCCAACAATACCAGCATTTTTTCTAAAATCACCTATTGTTATATCGATTCGCTCCATTTTATCCCTCCTTTCCTATTTTCTTACCACAGTAACTCAAACTTACCATTTCCTGAACTACGACGCGCCCCAATACCTGCTAGATACAATATATTTAACAACTCTTTGGAACCAGTAATTTTATAAATACCTAGATTTCCATCAATCTTTGTCCCAAAATTTGGTACGACTACTTTCTTACCTTTCACTGGTACAATAGAAAATCCTTCCATAGATAGCTCTGGCATTACTTGATTCACAAAAAACACCACATTTTCTTTCACAACCTCTGAAAATTCCTCTTGATGAAAACAATAATACTGATCTTTATTTGTTTTTCCATCATGTCTTCTTACAATCAAAGGACTTTGCATCTTCACAACGATTTCATTATCTGCAATCTCATGTCTCTTCTGTGTCACTATTTGAATCAACTTCATAGAATTATGTTCCATTGGATATTTTTTTAATCGCATTCCAACAAAAGCATTATAAAATTCTAAAAGCTGTGCAAAATTAGAATCTGAAAAAAAGACTACAAAACGATTTTGGGATAACTGTATTGTCTGATTGCAAAACGTTGCATCTGGTAAATATTTAGAAAATGTATATGTTTTCATAATAGAACGCTTTTTGCTATATAAACGTTCAAACATATCATTTGAATAATTTTGTATAGTTGCTTTCAAAAAGCTTACTATAACTCGTTCCATTTCTAATGGTAATATTGTATTTTCTAATTCAAATACTAACTTTAACTGAATCATAATTTTCCCCCTTTCTATTATTTGTTTGACCTTACTTTATCATAATAAAATCTTCATGTCAACATTTTTTAACCATGTTATTTTTTTTGTATATGTATTAACTATTTTTTTCTTGATTTCTTCTCTTACTTCCTCTATAATGGAATAACCCAAAAACAGAACCTTATAACCCAAATTAGGTTATAAAATCAGAAAAATAACTAAAAAAATTAATAGTTCATTTTGAAATGTAATTTGTTATTTTTTCTGTTTTATTTATCTATTAATTGATCCATTTTGGAAAGATATATTATTGTCTTTATGTAAACGAAAAATCCAGATAATAACTTTCTTTTATTACCTGGATTTTTCTATAGCTATTATTTTATTGTCCTTTGAATCTTTTTTGGATTCCATCACTCTCACAAAATACATGGTTTTTTAATCTCTAAAAGGCTTCTCTTACTCTAGAAAGTGGTACTGCTAGATTCGTACGAATTGCATAATCTATATAAAATATTCTTCCATTTTGTACAGCTCCTCCAACTTCCCATACTTTCTTTTTCACCTCATCAATGCCATTTTCCTCTTCTATCTATAATGCTTGTGAAATCATATTTTATAACTTTCCTCTCCTTCTCTCTTCACTTTCTTTTTCAGTTTATAAAGTATCTATAAGAATACTACTTATTTTTTTCCTTCTATTATAAAATATCTATTTAAACTTTTATTTTTTCTATATTCTACTGTAATCTACAATACATTTTTCATATTCCTGATGAATCAAAAAAGAAAATAAAAAAAGTACTTGCTTTTTCCATAAATCCCCTTCATAATATAATGAGTTAGTGCTTTTTAGAAAAGGAAATATTTTACATTTATAATTTTCACTTATTCTATTAATAATGATTAGATTAGAGGTATAATAAATAATGATAAAAAATAATATAACATTCAAAAATTTATTGCATATGATTATCTCGTCCCTCGATTATATGGACGAATCTTTAGCAGGACATTCTACCCGTGTTGCATATGATATGATGTCTCTTCTAAAGAATGATTCTAGATTTACATATGAAGAAATCTGTAAAATTACTTGGTCTTCTCTTTTCCACGATATTGGAATGTTAGAAAAAAGACCCATTTCAAATTTACTCGCAGGAGAAGAAAATAGCGCCTTCTCTCACTCAGAATATGGTTCATTATTTATGAAATATTTTAGTCCATTTCCTGAATATCATGTAATTATCAAATATCATCATACTCCTTATGGAAAATTAACAAATATCGATATTTCTGAAAAACTAAAAGATGTATCTGCATTTATTTATGTCATTGATAAACTTGATCTCTATCGAGTTTGTAAGAAAGAACCAAATCTAGAACAACTTACAGGTCACTATAAACCTGAAATCAAAAATGCCATAAAACACTATGTAGCCACAAGACCAGAAATATCTCAAGAAGAAATACAAGAGTCTTTGTTGTCCTATCTAGAAAATATGGAATTAACAGAAGAACAGCAAATTGCGTTTTTAAATATTTTAATTAGTTCTTTTGATTTCCGTAGCCGTTACACTGCGATTCATTGTGCAACTGTAACTGCAATCAGTGACTATTTAGCAAATATTTATAACTTAGATGAGGAAACTCGCCAAAAGATCCATTTAGGTGCCATGCTACATGATATGGGGAAAATTGCAATTCCACACCGCATTTTAGAATCTCCAGATAAGCTAAGTCATGAAGACTGGGAAATCATGGAGTCACATGCCCTTCTTACTGAGAAGATTTTAAAAGATAGAGTAGATGATGAAGTTCTAAAAATTGCAATTCGTCATCATGAACGTTTAGATGGAACAGGGTACCCTTATCAACTCCTTGAAAATGACTTAACACTTCCTGAACGCATTGTTGCAGTAGCTGATGTTATTAGTGCTTTATCACAAGATCGTAGCTATAAAAAAGCATTTTCTCTTGATAAAATTTGCGAGATTATAACAGAGATGTGCGAAAGTGGAAAACTTTGTCCATCTGTTTGTGAAACGTTCTTATCTCATAAAGAAGAAATTTATGAGTATATTATGCAAGTTGCAAATGATAAAACAAAACAGTATGAACAAATTACAAATGATTATAAGCACTTTATGGAATCAAAGAACAATTCATAATAAAAAACCCGCAAAAGAGCAGTCCTACTTTGTTAGAACTGCTCTTTGCTCTAAAAAGGAAATGTTTTTCATCGTTTTCCTAACTTCTAAATATTATTTCCTCTGCTTCTCTTACAAAGCTAACTACTTTACTTTCGAAAGCATAAAAAGGACGTTATAACAAAGAAACTGCTCACCTTTTTCGGGAAACTGCTAGAACTTCTATTAATTCTATTATGCCTGCAAAACTTTAGAACTAAAAAAACACTGTGAATGAATAGTATTAGCCCCCATTAGATATTCTATATTCTTCTAACATAACACAAAATACATATCTCATTTATTAAATCTCAATTTTCCATTCCTTGTGTTCTTATATACCAAAACAAATTAATATATTATATTTATTTTAGTGTGATATATAATCTATTCAATACATGATTTCCAATAATATAATCTTAATATATACAAAATGAAAATTATAAACAAATACAAAAAAAGAAGCCCTATACTAATTCCTTAGCATAGTCGCTCCTTTTATATAAAATTAGAATATTTTATTTATATTCCTCCATGCCAAGAATTAACTTGACATGGAGTTGAAAAAGAAGACCAAATTATTTTCCGTAATAAGCTCTTAAATATAAGTCTTTAATTTCGCTCATTAATGGATATCTTGGGTTAGCACCTGTACATTGATCATCAAATGCCTGCTCTACCATTTCATCTAATGTTTCTAAGAAGTATTTTTCATCTACTCCATATTCTTGAATTGATTTTTTCACTCCAACAGAAGCTTTTAATTCTTCGATTTTTTCAATTAAATTTTTAACAGATTCATCATCATTCTTTCCACCAAATCCACAGAAACGTGCACATTCTGCATAACGTTCTTTTGTATGTGGATATTGATATTGAGAGAATGTTCCCATCTTAGGTGGGCAATCATTTGCATTGTATTCTACTACTAAAGAGATTAATAATGCATTTGCAATACCGTGTGGTAAATGATGGAATGCTCCTAATTTATGTGCCATAGAGTGGCATACTCCTAAGAATGCATTCGCAAATGCCATACCTGCCATACAAGAAGCATCTGCCATTTTAGATCTTGCTTCTACATTAGAACCATCATTGTAAGCAGTTGGTAAGTAATCAAATACATTTTTCATTGCTTTTAATGCTAAACCATCTGTATAGTCAGAAGCTAAAATAGAAACGTATGCTTCTAATGCATGAGTTAAAACATCTACCCCTGATGCACTTGTTAATCCTTTAGGCTGAGTCATCATATTATCTGTATCAACGATTGCCATATTTGGAAGTAAAGCATAGTCTGCTAATGGGTATTTTACTCCTGTATCTTGGTCAGTAATAACGGCAAATGGTGTTACTTCTGAACCTGTTCCTGAAGAAGTTGGGATCGCTACGAAGTATGCTTTTTCACCCATTTTAGGGAATGTGTATACTCTCTTACGAATATCCATAAATCTCATTGCTAAATCTTGGAAATCTACTTCTGGGTGTTCATACATTACCCACATAATTTTAGCAGCATCCATAGCAGAACCACCACCTAATGCAATAATTACATCTGGTTGGAATCTTGTCATTGCTGCAGCACCTTCTTGTGCATTTGCAAGTGTTGGATCTGGTTGAACGTTAGAGAATACTTCATAAGAAATTCCCATTTCATCTAATTTATCTGTAACTGGTTTTGTATATCCATTCATGTATAAGAAAGAGTCTGTTACGATAAATGCTCTTTTCTTTCCTAATACTGTTTTTAATTCATCAAGCGCTACTGGAAGACATCCTTTCTTGAAATAAACCTTTTCAGGTGCTCTAAACCAAAGCATATTTTCTCTCCTCTCAGCAACTGTCTTAATATTAATTAAGTGTTTTACACCTACGTTTTCAGATACAGAGTTTCCACCCCATGAACCACAACCAAGTGTTAAAGATGGTGCTAATTTAAAGTTATAAATATCACCAATTCCACCGTGTGCTGCTGGTGTATTTACTAAGATACGGCAAGTTTTCATAGCATTTGCATGCTTTTCTAATTTTTCTTTTTCATTTACATTAACATAGATAGATGCTGTATGTCCATATCCCCCATCTGCAACTAAATGTTCAGCCTTTTCAATTGCTTCATCAAATGTTTTTGCTTTATACATAGCAAGAACTGGAGATAATTTTTCATGAGCAAATTCTTCTGAAATATCAACAGATTCTACTTCTCCAATTAAAATCTTAGTATCAACTGGAACTTCAACTCCTGCTAATTGTGCAATTGTATAAGCAGATTGACCTACAATCTTCGCATTTAATGCACCGTTGATTAAGATTGTTTTACGAACTTTATCGATTTCATCTTTCTTTAAGAAATAACATCCTCTATCTGCAAATTCTTTCTTAACTTCTTTATAAATAGGTTCTAATACTGTTACAGACTGTTCAGATGCACAAATCATACCATTATCAAAAGTTTTTGAGTGGATGATAGAAGATACTGCCATCTTAATATCTGCTGTTTCATCAATAATAACTGGTGTATTTCCTGCCCCTACTCCTAATGCTGGTTTTCCAGAAGAGTAAGCAGCTTTTACCATTCCTGGACCACCTGTTGCTAAAATGATGTCCGCGTTTGCCATAACTTCATTTGTTAATTCTAATGATGGAACGTCGATCCAACTAATTAATCCTTTTGGTGCGCCTGCTGCTTCTGCTGCTTCTCTTACAATCTTAGCAGCTGCAATTGTAGCGGCTTTTGCACGTGGATGTGGACTAATAATAATTGCATTTCTAGTTTTTAAAGCGATTAATGTTTTGAAAATCGCTGTGGATGTTGGGTTTGTTGTTGGGATAACTGCTGCAATTAGACCAATTGGTTCTGCAATCTTCTTAATTCCAAATGCTTTATCTTCTTCAATTACACCACAAGTTTTTGTATCTTTATACGCATTGTAAATGTATTCTGCTGCATAGTGATTTTTAATTACTTTATCTTCAACAATTCCCATGCCTGTTTCTTCCACAGCCATTTTTGCTAAAGGAATTCTATTTTTATTTGCTGCAGTTGCTGCTGCATGGAAAATTTTATCTACTTGTTCTTGTGTAAATGTTGCAAACTCTCTTTGAGCCTGACGTAATTCTTCCATTCTTGCTTTTAAAGCCTCTACGCTGTCTACAATTTCCGGTGAAACCATACCTTGTTTTTCCATATCTTTCTTTGCCATATCTTCTTCTCCTATTTTTTATAAGAAATTACGTTATAAAACGCATAAAAAACTATGTTATGTGCTACTCTTCTTATACTGTAAAACTCTATTCCACAGTATGAAAAAATGTACTTATGATATTCCTTAACCCAATTCTTAATTGTTAATTTTTTATCATATTTGTATTATATTCTATTGTTAAATAAATGTCAATCCTTTTTTCTATTTTTTATAAAAAAATTTTTTAAAGAACTAGACTACTAGTTTTTACACAATATGACTATGATATAGTAATTTCTTCTTTTTCTAATTTTCCTGTTCTCTTTTGTTCTCTTATTCTTTTTTGTTAATTAAATATCATTGTATTGTAGTAATTTCAGTTACTTCTAGCAATGCATGCTTTGCCACGCGCGAGCAATTTGCGAATCAAAATTATCTTCTTTACGAGCTGCGCATCGTTCGCACGTAGTGCTTTTTTATGTTATAGGATAACTCGCTTTGCAAGGAATTTCCTATAAATTAAAAAAGGTTGCTACTAGAACACTTTCTGTAACAACCTTACTTGATCAATCAATTAGTTTGCCAAAATTTTTGCTAATTCCATAATTCTTTCCACTTCTTTTCTATCAATACCACAACTACTTGCAATTGTTTCCTCATCTTTTCCTTCTTTTAACATTTTAAAAACAGTTTCTGTTAAGTGAAATTCTTCTTCACGTCCTTGTTCTAATCCTTTCTCTAATCCTTGTTCTAATCCTTTCTCTAACCCTTGTTCTAATCCTTTCTCTAACCCTTTCTCTAACCCTTCTTCTAGTCCTTTCGCTAACCCTTTCTCCCAGCCTTCTTCTGCTGCTGCTTTCATAGACATTCTTCTTATATCTTCCACTGTATATTCTTCAAATAACATATTGGATACCTCACTTTCATGTCGTATTAAATACTCTGTTAAAACCCCATGTTCCATACAAACTTCTACTGCTTTTTGAATTGCTTGTGCTAAATCATAGCCTTGTTTTTTGAATCCTTTAATCTCTTGAATCAAAGTGCTATAACCACTCAGAGAACTTGATTTCTCCTTAATTTCAAGTTCTTTATTTATATTATAGCATGTTACTTCAACTTCTATGGGAGCTTTTATTGAAAATGAATCCGACAATCTTAGTATCTCTACTGCTGGTCTTTCTTCTTCTCCTGTATAAATAACGAAAAACTCTGGTGTTGGTAGTTTTACAATTTTCCTACCATATACATTATAGCTTTCATTGCCAAATTCTCCTCGAAGAAATTTATTATATTCTTCGGCTATATAAAGTAACATTCTGACTGGCATGTTAGGATTGATCGTTGCTTGATGTTCAATTAATACAATTAAACGATTATCTTTTGTCAAAAATGCTAGATCATTATATCGTTCACAAAACAAAAGCTGCTTTAATGTAACATTCATAATATCTTCTTTCTGATACACAGTGCCACATAAAGCATTGACAAGTTCTACTGCATATTCTTCTCTTCCAAATAAGTCAACAAATACACTGTCTTGATATCTTTTATTTGCTTTTTTCTTCATTGTAACCTCTCCATTTTTTCTATTTTTACTCACCCTATTTTTCCCCTTACTATTTGTTATTTTTTATATTTTTAATAACTACCACAAGTTCTACAATTTGCTCAAAAAATATTGTTATAAGCGCAAGCAATAAAGGAATTTGTGCTTCTTTTCTATCTCGATGTTTCAATGCCAAATGCACTGCTAAAACAAGTGTTAATAAATTACCTATCTTATGTTCATGAAATCGAGCGATAGTTTCTAATTTTTTTACTCTAGCTTCTAATTGTTGTTCCATTTCTTGTTCCTCCCTTAACATTACAACTTTTTATGTATGATGGTGCTATTTTTATTATATTATTTTTGTAAATTTTATGCAACTACTAGAAGGCTTTCTTTTCCACTCTATGTTTGATTTTTTACAATTACAATTTTCTTAGTTCATCCATCATAGCTGGACGATTTTTATATTTTTTTCTCCACTCTGCAACTATTGTTTCTTTAATTCTCTATATAATTCTAAGTTCCCAGCATCATGTTCTATCACTAATTTCCAAAGTTGTTCTATATAGGTCTTTTTATTCCCCTGTAAACGATAAATTTCTTTTTACTATATTCAGCAACTAATCCCACATAATTTTTATCTAGCAAGATACTCTCATCTAATACTTAAAGCACTCGATCATATTGTTTTTTCTTTATATATATCGACATCAGCATAAATACTATCATTCGTTATGTCTAAATTCTCAACAGAATTCTGGCAAAAAACGGCTACTTCATGCTAGAAATCATGAAATAACCATTTTCCTATAAACCTATTCTTTTATTACAAAATACTATTAAAACCCTACACCAAACTTTTATGTAGTATTTCAAGAGCGATACGTAAGTCTTCTACACCAATTTGTCCCGGTGCAGATGTCTTTCCTACTGCACCAAATGTTAATGCAGAGCCAAACACTTCTCCACAAAGTCTACTAAGAACACCAGTATTTGCCATGGACATCGTAATAATTGGCTTCTTTGCATAATTTGTCACCATTTCTTCTGTTGCCATTAAAAGTGTTAAAACATCTTTTTTACTCTGTGGCATAACTGCAATTTTTAAAAGATCAGCTCCCCACTGTTGCATTTCTTTTAAACGATTGATGATTTCTTCCTTTTCTGGTGTTTTTGCAAAATCATGATTCGATGCTATCACTTTCACTCCATGTTCATGAGCTACTTCTAAAATTTCTTTGATAACATTTTCCCCCATAAATAGTTCTACATCAACTAAATCCACATATCCACTTTTTGCCACTGCTTGGTTTAAAAGCACATATTCTCTTTCCTCAATGCTCTTTTCTCCACCTTCTTTTGCTGTTCGAAATGTAAATAAAATTGGTGTTTCTAAAAGACATTCTCTTAACTCTTTTAAACACTCTTCAACTTTTTCAAAATTGAAAATATCTTCAAACCAATCTCCTCTCCATTCCACTAAGTCAATTGGTTGACCACTCACATTTTTTGCTGCTTGTTGAATTTCTTCCTTTGTTGTTCCTACAATTGGAACACAAACTTTTGGAATTCCTGCTCCAATTTCTATTCCTCGTACTACAACTGTTTCCATCTCATCCATTTCCCAACTATCTTTTTTATATCTAGCTAGGATTTTTCTCCTTTCTTTTTGTTATAAATTTCACAAATTAGAGATTAAATGTTTAAAATTTCTTTCATATAAGCGATTGGCATTGGTTGTCCTGTCCAAAGTTCAAAAGCTGCTGAACCTTGAAATAACATCATTCCAAGTCCATTCATTGTTTTACAACCTACTTCTTTTGCCATTTTTAAGAGAGCAGTTTCTCTTGGAAAATATACAATATCTACTACAATTAAATCTGGTCTTAAAAAGGAAGTATCTGGTAAGTATGTCTGTCCTTCTAATGGTTTCATCCCCACTCCTGTTGCATTTGTAAAAATCACACTATCTGCGATTTCTTTTCTTAATTGTTCTAAGTCCTCTAAATCATATAGTGTCGCTTTACAATCTGTATTTTCATTAATTTTTCTCACTGTTTCTTTTGCATTTTCCCAGAAAGAATCTTTGCGATTGAAAATAGAGATTTCTTTCACACCATCTAATGCCGCTTGAATTTCAATAGCAGTTGCTGCACCACCTGCTCCTACAATCGTCATTTTCTTCCCAATAATGTCAATTTTGTTATCTTCTAAAGCTCTCATAAATCCAATTCCATCTGTGATATGACCTGTCAAAATGCCATCTTCATTTACAATGGTATTAACTGCCCCACATAACTGCGCTGCTGGTGATAAATGATCTAAATATTTATGCACAACTGTTTTATTTGGCATTGAAACATTAGAACCTTTCATTTTTAATGCACGAAGTCCTTTTATTGCATCTTCTAATGTATCTTGATCCACTTCAAATGCTAAATACGCATAATCTAATCCTAATTTTGCAAATGCCTCATTGTGCATCGTTGGTGAACTTGAATGACGAATTGGATATGCCATTAAACCAATCAACTCTGTATGTCCTGTAATTCTTTCTGCCATAGTAAAGTACCTCCTATTATTTGACTCACATGAAAAAATGATTCCTATACGTTTCATCCATCATCTCTTCTAGATTCATAATGCTTTTCCATTTTATTATATCGAATTTTCTCTCTTTGTTCTAATATATCTTTTTTAAATAATTGATAGTTTTTTCTTATAACTTGTCTTATAATAATAAATAGTAAGAAAGGAGAACCATCTATTATGACATTAAATCAACTACTTTACTTTCAAACCATTGCTAAATATGAACACTTTCGTCAAGCTTCTATCGAACTGAATTTATCCCAACCAAGCCTTAGTCTTTCGATTTCTTCTCTGGAAGAAGAATTAGGACTCCCTCTTTTTGAGCGCTATGGTAGAAATGTTCGCTTAACCAAATATGGCGAAATTTTTTTAGACCATGTAAATACCATTTTACAACAATGTGATTTCGCCAAAGAACATATGAAACAATTAGCAAGCAATCGAGGACATATCGATATTGCATATGTTTTTCCTCTTGCAAACCATTATGTCCCTAATCTCGTTCGTCGCTTTTTACAAACAAAAGGCAATGAAAATATTACGTTTTCTTTCCACCAAAGTCATACAAGTGATATGATTGAAGGATTAAAATCTGGAAAATATGATGTTATTTTTGGCTCTTATGTGGAACATGAGCCTGATATTTCCTTTTTTCCTATTCTTCATCAAGAACTCGTTGTTATCGTTTCTAATAACCATGAACTAGCTCATTGTTCATCAATTGATATCGATATTTTAGAACAGTATCCTATCATTGGATATGATCATGGTTCTGGCTTAGGAAGAAAAATAGAGAAATTTTATCACTCGAAATCTTTACATCCAAAAATTATATGTGAGTCACCGGATGAAAACTCTATTGCTGCTCTTGTAGCAGAAGAGTTTGGAATTGCTCTTGTAGCCAATGTAGATTGTTTAAAAAATCATGCTGTTCGTATTCTTCCTCTAAAAGGAGAAGATTTATATCACACAGTCTATGTGGCACATCGAAAAAATTATTATCACATTCCATCTATTGAACATTTTATTCAATTTATTCAAGCAACCAAAAACTCCATTCCTTCTTGATTATAAGGATACGGGAAATACACATATTAAAAAAACACCACCCTGTTGTGTAGTATTCGTAACATTTAGGGGTGGTTTTTCTATGTTTTTCGTATTCTTTTTTGGAAGTAAAATAAAATATATAGCAAGACGTCATCTAACGTCTCTATGGCTAAATTTGCTAAATCCCACGATTATGCTTCAAACGGGAATAGCTTTCTTGTACTCTATTTTCAGAAGGTGGTATAAACATGGCTTTCATGTCACCCAAATTCCTTTCGTTGAAAAACGTATCATTCATAATTTAAATATAGGAAATTCTATTGTAGTTATGATAGGACCTTGAGACTTTACAACAATATCTTCTATCC
>JADIML010000265.1 GCA_017694765.1 Candidatus Scybalomonas excrementavium | reverse complement strand
GAGGAACATTGAACACTTCTAATATTACAAAATTTGCGATTTGGTGTAACTCTGTTATTCCAGAAGGGACAAATGGAACATGGCATGTTTCCTCTAGCATTTACTTTGATGAAATCAAAGCGATTCAAGTGAGTAAAGCGAATTTAAAAAAGGTCAATGAAGATGGTTTGATTCTTACAAATAAGACAATTGCAAAGTAAAAAATAATAAATATAATATCCTATATGTTGAAGCTCTCTATCCATAAAAAGATTTCTTTCATGGATAGAGAGTTTTTCTATGTCTTGATAGAAATTTTGTAGAATTTATTGAAAAGCAAAAAAATTTCATATAAAATTTTATTAACTTTTAAACTATAATGTTAAAAACTATAAATGAGCAAAATTGATTTTGCATACTTATGAATCTGCTCATTGACTGGTTAAAAATATAAGGAGATAGGGAAAATTATATGGAAAATTCAATAGTATTACAGTTATCAGAGATAAAGTTTAAAGATTTATCTTTATGCTTTTGTGGATATGCAGAATGCGAGTCATGTCACAATTTTGGTCCAGCAGTTCGTCCTAATTATATTATTCACTTTGTGTTAGAAGGAAAGGGTATTTATCAAGTTCTTGGAAGAAGGTATGAGTTACAAGCAGGGCAGGGATTTATTATAGAGCCAGAAGTATCTACATTTTATGAAGCTGATAAGAAATATCCATGGAAATATATATGGATTGGTTTTTGGGGAAATCATGCAAAAGAATACGTAAAAGATTTAGGATTAAATAGTGAACAGCTCATTTTTCAGTCGGAGCGAGGAAGTGACTTAGAGAAAATTGTTTGGAAGATGCTAAAAGTAAATAAAAATTCTATTTCTGAACAGTACATATTGCAAAGTTTATTATATGAATTTTTTGCTATTTTGATGAAAGACATGATTATAGTGGATGGAGCACAGCAAGAATTAAAAGAAAGTTTTTATGTAAAGGAAGCGATTACCTTTATTAAGAATCATTTTTCAAATGGAATTAAAGTAAGTGATATTGCCAATGCAATCTGCATTAACCGAAGTTATCTTTATAAATTATTTAAGAAAAATTTAAATGTTTCTCCACAGGAATTTTTAACAAAATTTCGTATTTCAAGGGCAAAAGAGCTTTTAATTGTGACACAATTATCAATTGAAAGTATCGCATTTTCTTGTGGATATAAAGACACACTTGTGTTTTCAAAAGTATTTAGAAAAGTAGTTGGAGTAGCACCAAGTGTATATCGAAAAAGAAATCATGAAATAAGGGAAAAACAAAGAATACAAAATAGGGATAAATAGGGATAAATAAGGAAACATTTTGACTGATATTAGAAACAAGTGTTGCTATCAAAATAGGGAATCTTTTGTTTATAATAAGGACATAGAGGAAGAAACGTGCACGATACTCTCTTCTTAAGAATAACGTGAAAGATCGATTAACTTTTATGAAAAAAATGGAGAAGATTAGAGGAGAATATCAAACGATGAGTATTGTTTATCATGAAGATAGTAAGACATTTCATCTATATAACGATTCCATTAGTTATATTATGGTGCTTATGAGAAATGGACAGTTAGGACAATTATATTATGGGAAAAAAATTCGAGATAAAGAAGATTTTTCCTATTTGTTAGAAACAGCAGGACGTCCAATGACATCCTATCTATATGAACAAGATAGAACATTTTCATTAGAACATATCAAACAGGAATTTCCAGTATATGGAACAACGGATTATCGACATCCAGCTGTTGAGATTATACAAGAAAATGGAAGCCATATATCTGAATTTTGTTTTGAGTTTTTTGAAATACAAAATGGAAAGCCTAAATTAGAAGGACTTCCAGCTACTTATACAGAAGCAGAAGAAGAGGCACAAACTTTAATTGTTACATTAAAAGATCAAGTCACAGGAATCTGTGTTAAGTTGTTTTATAGTATTTTTGCAACAGGTGGAATTTTAACAAGAAGTGTGCAGTTTTTAAATCTAGGAACTTCGCCAGTATATATTACAAAGGCAATGAGTTTAAATTTAGACTTACCCGATTATGACTACGATTGGATACAGTTATCTGGGGCATGGGCAAGGGAGCGCCATATTAAAATAAGACATTTAGAACAAGGAATTCAGGCGATTGATAGTATGAGAGGAAACTCATCTCATAATCATAATCCATTTATTGTGTTAAAAAGACCGACAGCAGATGAACGACAGGGAGAAGTCATAGGTATTTCTCTTGTCTATAGTGGAAATTTTTTAATACAAGCTGAAGTAGATACTTATGGAGTGACTCGGTTACAAGCAGGCATCAATCCAGCTAGATTTTGTTGGAAGTTAGAAAATGGGGAAAGTTTCCAAACGCCAGAAGTCGTTATGGTATATTCGGAGCAAGGGCTAAATGGTATGAGTCAAACTTTTCATAAATTATATCAAAAGCGATTGGCAAGAGGATATTGGAGAGATAGAGAACGTCCTATTCTAAACAATAATTGGGAAGCTACTTACTTTAATTTTACAGAAGAAAAATTAATTAAGATTGCTCAAAAGGCAAAGGAGTGTGGTGTGGAACTGTTTGTTTTAGATGATGGATGGTTTGGTGAAAGAAGCAGTGACCATGCAGGACTTGGGGATTGGGTGGCAAATCCAAAGCGATTGCCAAATGGAATCGAAGGATTAGCAGAAAAAATCGAGAACTTGGGAATGCAGTTTGGGCTTTGGTTTGAGCCAGAGATGGTAAATAAAGATTCTGACTTATATCGGGAACATCCAGATTGGGTCATTCAAACGCCAGAACGCTCCATGTCCCATGGCAGGTATCAGTATGTACTTGATTTTTCAAGAAAAGAAGTTGTTGATTTTGTTTATCATAGTATGGAGAAAATACTTAGTTGTGGAAAAATATCCTATATAAAATGGGATATGAATCGAAGCATAACAGAATGTTATTCAACGGCATTACCAGCTGATCGACAAGGAGAAGTATTTCATCGGTATATATTAGGTGTATATGATTTATATGAACGTCTCATCAATCGCTTTCCAACTATTTTATTTGAGTCTTGTGCAAGTGGTGGTGGTCGTTTGGATCCGGGAATGTTATATTATGCTCCACAAGGCTGGGTTAGCGATAATTCAGATGGGATTTCACGATTAAAAATTCAATACGGAACATCACTTTGTTATCCAATTAGTAGTATTGGTAGTCATGTATCTGCCATTCCAAATCATCAAGTGTATCGAAATACACCATTGCACACAAGAGCCAATGTTGCATATTTTGGAACGTTTGGATATGAATTAGATCTTAATAAATTGAGTTTGGAAGAGATTGAAGAAGTAAAACAGCAAATTCAGTTTATGAAAAACTATCGAGGCTTATTACAATATGGAACATTTTATCGTTTGAAAAGTCCGTTTGAAGGAAATGAAACCATTTGGACGGTTGTAAGTGATGATAAGAAGACAGCTATTGTAGGTTGGTATCGTGTGTTAAATGGTGTAAATATGCCATATACTCGTGTTAAATTAGAAGGACTATGTTCCGATTTCTTATATAGGAATTTAGTAAACAATACGATACATTACGGAGATGAGTTGATGAATTTAGGAATGATTACTTCTGATGTGACGGCAGGAGAAGTGCCAAGTAATGCCAAACCTTGTACTGATTTTGAATCTAGACTTTATATATTGCAAGCGGTAGAGTAAGGAGTTAGAAGATGATAGGAATTCGGTATATAAAGAAAGAGAAAGTATATCAAATGCTAATTGGTATCTTTTTCATTGGACTATGTGTATCTGCTTATCGTTTAAGTGGGTTTGGTGTCGATCCATTTACTTGTATGAATTTGGCGATTAGTAAGTTTTTAAACATTTCATTTGGCACATGGCAATGTCTTTTAAATACAGTTTTATTGTGCATTGTCTTTATAACAGTTCCAAACCTGATTGGTTTTGGCACGATTGTCAACATGGTTGCCGTAGGATATTTAGCCGATTTCTTTTGTTGGATTGTATTAGAGCAATTATCTATTACGATAACGTTGCCATTTCGAGTGTTTCTATTAATGATTGGTACAGTATTTGCTTCGAGTGGGTGTGCTCTTTATATGGTAGCTAAATTAGGGATTGCTCCTTATGATAGTGTTGCATTTATCATTACAAAACTAACAAAAGAAAGAGTATCTTTTCGTTTTGCCAGAATATTATCTGATATGACAGTTATTGTCATAGGCATGTTATTTTGTTTAATAACACAGGAAAGTATGTGGAATATTGTGGGGATTGGGACATTGATCAATGGAAGTTTTAATGGTCCATTGATACAATATTTTAAAAATAAAATACAAAAAGTAGAGAGTGTGGCACAATAAACAAAAGTACCTATGTAATCGTAAAATGATAGAATTACATAGGTGTTTTTTTGCTCTTTTCTCTTTGTCGGTATTTCAGCGGAGTACAGCTATATGTTTCTTTAAATTTCTTAATAAAATTGCTTGGATACAAATATCCGACTTCTTCTGCAATTTCTGCAACCGATTGATCCGTTGTGCAAAGAAGGGTAGAAGCCATAGACATTTTTAATGATGTGGAAAATTCTCCAATCGTCATATGGTAGTAGTGGAC
>JADIML010000003.1 GCA_017694765.1 Candidatus Scybalomonas excrementavium | reverse complement strand
AGGAATTGCACAGTTAAAATGTTCTTTCCAACGTAGCGAAGACCTTCAATTGTTTTGTCGTTGACAGTATAAAAAGCTGGTACTGCTACATTTTTATCAAGAGAATCTTCTTTTACAACATATCCGTGATTTTGTGTTGAAATATATACTTTTCCAGTTTTTGTATCTTTTACTGGGTGATTTGCTCCACGGTGTCCATAACGCATTTTCTCTGTGTCAGCTCCTGTTGCTAATGCCATAAGCTGATGTCCTAAACAGATAGCAAAAATTGTTACGTCAGATTCATATAATTTCTTTAACTCTTCAATAATCTCTACACATTCCTTTGGATCCCCAGGACCGTTTGATAACATAATTCCATCTGGATTTTCGCTAAGAATTGTTTCTGCCTTTGTGTCATGTGGATATACTGTTACATCACATCCCATTTTCACTAAAGACTGTGCAATATTATCTTTTGCACCAAAGTCCATAAGAGCTACTTTAAATGGCTGTGGTACACGATATGGAAGTGGATGAATTCCATTCCAAGTTTTTTCATTTACAACTGGTTTGTACGCTTCTTTACAAGACGTTGCAGCTACAACACCTGTTACACAGTATTCACGAATCTTTGGAAGAACTTCTTCTAAATTGAAGTTTTCATTTGTAGTGATCATTCCATTCATCGTACCTTTTTCTCTTAAAATTCTTGTAAGAGCACGAGTATCAATTCCTTCGATTCCTGGAATGTCATGTTTTTTCATGAAATCTTCTAAAGATTCACCATTTCTAAAGTTACTTGCTCTTCTAGATACTTCACGAACGATCATCGCATCACACCAAGGTTTCTTGGATTCCATATCTTCTTCACAAATTCCATAGTTTCCGATTAATGGATATGTCATCGTAACAGCCTGTCCTGCATAAGAAGGGTCTGTTAAGATTTCTAAATATCCTGTCATAGAAGTGTTAAATACGATTTCGCTAATTACTTCTTTTACTGCTCCAAAACTTTTTCCTTTTAATACGGTTCCGTCTTCTAAAATTAAATATGCGTTCATACTGATTTCCTTTCTATCTGTTCCATTGCTTTTTCTGCCTTTTTTTCGTTCCAACTACTTTTCCACAGAATCGATTTCTGCAATATCTACGATGGAAAGTTCTGCTAAATTTGATGTTTCAAGACTTGTTAAAAGTGCATTTGCTGTATCAAGAGATGTTAAGCAAGTAACACCTGTTTCAATGGCATGACGACGGATTAAGAAACCATCTTTACTTCTATCAATACCATGGGATGGAGTATCAATTACAAGGTCAATTTCATGTCCTAAAATTAAATCGAGTAATGTTGGTGCTTCTTCTTCAATCTTATTCACTGTTTTTGCATTTACTCCATTTTCATTTAATACTCTTGCTGTATTTTTTGTAGAGTAAATGGTATATCCTAACGCTTCAAAACGTCTTCCGATTTCTACCGCTTCTAACTTATCAGAATCTTTTACTGTAAGAACCATTTTCTTATGCTTTGGAAGACGAACTCCAGCTCCTAAGAATGCTTTATATAATGCTTCGTTATAATCTTTGGAAATACCTAAACATTCTCCTGTTGATTTCATTTCTGGTCCTAAAGAAATTTCTGCTCCACGAAGTTTTTCAAAAGAGAATACTGGCATTTTAATTGCAAAATATTCAGATTCTTTTTGAAGTCCTGGTTTATATCCTAAATCAGCGATTTTGCTTCCTGTCATCACTCTTGCTGCTAAATCAACGATTGGAATACCTGTTACCTTACTAATATATGGTACTGTACGAGAAGAACGTGGATTTACTTCGATAACATATACTTCATCTTCATGCACAATAAACTGAATATTAATAAGTCCTACTACATGTAAAGAACGAGCAAGTTTTCTTGTATAATCTTCAATGACACGTTTAATCTTTGGTGAAACACTCTGTGCTGGATATACAGAAATACTATCTCCTGAGTGGATACCTGCACGTTCTACATGTTCCATAATACCTGGAATAATGATTTCTTCTCCATCACAAACTGCATCAACTTCCACTTCTTTTCCCATTAAATATTTATCAACGAGAATTGGATGCTCTTGTACAGTACGATTGATAATTCCCATGAATTCAATAATATCTTCATCAGAAATTGCAATCTGCATTCCCTGTCCACCTAATACGTAAGAAGGACGAACAAGCACTGGGTATCCGAGTTCATGTGCTGCTTCTAACGCTTCTTCACAAGTAAATACTGTTGTTCCCTTTGGTCTTGGGATACAACATTCTTCTAAAATTGCATCAAATAACTCTCTATCTTCTGCAGCATCCACATTTTCTGCACTTGTTCCTAAAATATTTACACCCATTTTAAGAAGTGCTTCTGTTAATTTAATCGCAGTTTGACCACCGAACTGAACAACGGCACCATCTGGTTTTTCTAAGTTTACAATGGCTTCTACGTCTTCTGCTGTCAATGGTTCAAAATAAAGTTTATCCGCAATATCAAAGTCTGTTGATACAGTTTCTGGGTTATTATTTACAATAATTGTTTCATAGCCTTGTGCCTTAAACGCCCATACACTATGCACAGAACAGAAGTCGAACTCAATCCCCTGTCCGATACGGATTGGACCTGAACCAAGAACTAAGATTTTCTTCTTATCACTCTTTTCTTCTACCTCGTTTTCACTTCCGTAACAAGAATAATAATAAGGTGTCTGTGCTTCAAATTCTGCTGCACAAGTATCTACTACTTTATAAGCTGGAATAATTCCGTATTCATAACGCATTGCTTTTACTTCGTCTTCTGTCTTTCCAACTAATTTTGCAATAACGCTATCTGGGAATTCTAAATATTTTGCTCTTTCAAGAATTTCTTTATTTAATCCTTTTTCTTTCATTTCTAATTCTGCTTCTACGAGAATTAAAATTTTGTCTAAGAACCAAGGATCAATTTTTGTAATGTCGTTAATTTCTTCAATCGAAATTCCTCTTCTTAATGCTTCTGCTACGACGAAAATACGTCTATCATCTACACGATGAAGTTTTTCTCTAATATCATCATCGCTATCTTTTGAATAATCGCCATGAATTAAGCTATCTACATGTTGTTCTAGAGAACGAAGAGATTTCATAAGCGCACTTTCAAAGCTCGTACAAATACTCATAACTTCTCCAGTTGCTTTCATCTGTGTTGTTAATGTTCTCTTAGCAGAGATAAATTTATCAAATGGAAGTCTTGGGAATTTTACAACACAATAATCGAGTGCTGGCTCAAAACTTGCATACGTTTTTCCAGTAACTGCATTTAAGATTTCATCAAGATCATATCCAAGAGCAATTTTTGCTGTTACTTTTGCAATTGGATATCCAGTTGCTTTTGATGCAAGCGCAGAAGAACGGCTTACACGAGGGTTTACTTCGATTACACAGTATTCAAAAGAATGTGGATTCAAAGCATACTGTACGTTACATCCACCTGTAATATTTAATTCATCAATAATTTTTAAAGCAGATGTACGAAGCATTTGATGTTCTTTATCACTTAATGTCTGTGTTGGAGCTACTACGATACTATCTCCTGTATGAACACCAACTGGGTCAATGTTTTCCATATTACAGATTGTAATACAAGTTCCATTTGCATCACGCATTACTTCGTATTCGATTTCTTTCCACCCTGCAATACAACGCTCTACTAATACTTGTCCAACACGGCTTAAACGAAGTCCGTTCTCTAAAATTTCTACAAATTCTTCTTCATTATTAGCGATACCACCACCGCTTCCACCCATTGTATAAGCTGGGCGAAGTACAATTGGATATCCGATATTTTTTACGAATTCAAGTCCATCTTCAATGTTTGTTACAACCGTAGAAGCTGCAATTGGCTCTCCAATCTTTTCCATCGTTGATTTAAACTCTTGACGATCTTCTGCCTTTTTAATCGTCATAGATGTTGTACCAATAAGGCGAATATTATTCTCTCTTAAAAATCCAGATTCTTCTAATTCCATAGCAATATTTAATGCTGCCTGTCCACCTAATGTAGGAAGAATACTATCTGGCTTTTCTTTTAACATAATTTTCTTCACAACTTCAATGTCAAGAGGTTCAATATATACTTTGTCAGCAATATTTTTATCTGTCATAATAGTCGCAGGATTTGAGTTTACAAGAACTACTTGTACTCCTTCTTCTTTCAATGCACGACAAGCCTGAGTTCCCGCATAATCAAACTCTGCTGCCTGTCCAATAATAATAGGTCCTGAACCAATTACTAAAACTTTTTTAATGTCCTTATTCTTTGGCATTATTGTGATACCTCCATCATTGTCTACTAAATGTTATCTGATTTTTTCCAAAAAAAAAAGACACGAACCCTAGGAAATTAGTATGTGGATTTTTTCCAAACTGATTCCCACGGTGTTATCTTTCTTTCAAATTGAAGAAATTCTAACATAAATTTTTTCTTTGCACAAGTAGTTTTCATGAAAAAAACAACAATTCCATTTTTTTCATTCGACTAATCAATCTATTTTTAGATTTTTTTACAAATAGTTTCCTTAATATTCGCTTCCTATATATAAAATATTCTATGGAACTGGTAATATTTAGACATCCTATACATAGAATAACCATTTTTATTTTTTATATTCTTATTATTTTTTCTTCTTATCCTTTTCATCAACTTCCTTCTTATTTCCTAATACC
>JADIML010000264.1 GCA_017694765.1 Candidatus Scybalomonas excrementavium | reverse complement strand
ATATTTGCAAAAGAGAAATGTTTTTAGGAAAGAACTTCTATTCTCAAGGAAGAGATGCGCCAGGAATTTGTAGTAGCAACGAAAATGTCTTTTTACCAAAGCCAAAATATAAAGAAGAAATGCCGGCACTTCTTGTAGAATTAAAATGGAATCAAAAAGCATATACAGCCTTAGAGCAAATAAAAGAGAAACAATATGTCCAAGCTATCAAGAATTATACAGGAGATATTTTATTCGTTGGGATTTCTTATGATAAAAAGAGTAAGAAACATGAGTGTGCGATTGAGGGATATCGAATAGAAGCATAGAAAGAAAAGGCGGATTTTTTAGTCCGCCTTGTTACATATGATGCGTATTCAATTTTAATGTTTTTTATCTTCTAGTATTTGAAGAATGGTTTCTTCTGGTAGTTTTACAGCTTTCGCAATTTGTTCAACTGATATACCAGATTGAAAGAAGGCAATAATCATTTCTTTTCTATTTTCTTCACGTCCCTCTTCACGTCCCTCTTCACGTCCTTTCTGCATACCCCATTGAATTCCATCTTCCATCCCATCTTCATAGCTAGCTGCTTTTAATTTATCAATATCAAATTCTAACGCTAACATATCAAACACCTCACTTTTCCTATCGTTTAAATACTTGTTTAAAGTTTCTGATTTTTGACACTCGATGACAGCCAGTTCAATAGCTTCTTTTAAAGTTTTTCCTTGTTTTAAAGAAGAAAGCACAAATTGAAGAAAGCTTGCATAATCATGAAGTGTTTTTGATTTTTCATTGATTGTGTTTGGTTTTAAAATATTATAACAGATAACGTCTAAGTTTAATGTCGTTTCTCCATCAAAAGAATCAGAAAGTCTTAAGATAGATTTTTCTTCAGCTTCTTCATTGGTATAAATGACAAAAAACTTTGGAGTCGGTAGTTTTATTAATTTATTTCGATAAAGATTAAAATTGTTAGAGTCGATAATCCGTTTGTATTCATCGACTAAATAGAGTAACATACGAAGAGGCATGTTACAGTTTAGAGTGGATTGATGTTCAATTAATACAATGAGTTCATTTCCAGATGTTAAAAAAGCCAAATCATTATAAATATCCTTTTTTAATACATTTGTTAAAGTGACGTTTTTAATATCATGGATTGTATAATTGGTATCCAAAAGAGCATTGATGAGTTCTACCGAATACTCTGGGATACTGAATAAATTTTTAAATAGACTATCTTTGTATTCACGATTTTCCATATGTTTCTCCTTTCGTGAAAACTCTCCAAGTACTAATTTTATTATACTCTCTTTTGGGAGAAAAACAAAGAGGAAAGTTTTATATTTGCAAAAGAGAAATGTTTTTAGGAAAGAACTTCTATTCTCAAGGAAGAGATGCGCCAGGAATTTGTAGTAGCAACGAAAATATCTTTTTACCAAAGCCAAAATATAAAGAAGAAATGCCACCGCTTCTTGTAGAAGTAAAATGGAATCAAAAAGCATATACAGCCTTAGAGCAAATAAAAGAGAAACAATATGTCCAAGCTATCAAGAATTATACAGGAGATGTTTTATTCGTTGGGATTTCTTATGATAAAAAGAGTAAGAAACATGAGTGTGTGATTGAGAAATATCGAATAGAAGCATAGAAAGAACAAGAAAATATTCACAATAATAAAAAGTCACTGTTTTATGAATGAAAAATTTTCATAGAGCAGTGATTTTTTATGAAAACATTAATATTTATAATAAAAAGAAAATAGATGTAATATTATAAATAGTAAACAAGGCTCTAAACTTTCAAATTTTATTCATTGAAAGTTTAGAACCTTATCATTTATGTACAAAACATATCTTATCTTACTATTCGGACTACTTCTTTTTTTTCTGTAAAGCCTTTTTCTTTTTCACTTTTAATTTCTGAACAATTTGTTTTAGGTCGTCCATATCTTTTGATGAAGTAGGCTTTTTCGCAGGTTTCTTTAGGCTAGCTACATGGAAGTTGCCTGGTTTTAAAAGTTCTTCGATTTTACTATTTAACTTTTCTAGTCTTTGATACATAATATCAGCTGTATTTTCATATTTAATAATATTTTCTGTAAAAGATGGATCGGTTGGATCAAGACGATCCATTAATTTTCCAAAAGTCGCAATTTTACGGCGATAAATTTCTTTCTGATCTTCATAAAGCTGAAGATCTGTTAATTTCGATTGAGAAACCCCTTCTTTAATAGAATAGAAGACACGAAATACAAAAAGAGTCTGAATAATTTTTTCATCGGTAAAAAATTGCTTCGAAGAGTAAGCATTGTTTTCGACACCAATGAATAAAGTCATACCTGGTGCAATCGGTTTACTAGCAACCTTTCTTTCCACAGAAATAGAAGTTGAGTTATTAAAGCTACTAACGATTCCTTGTACAACATCAAAGGCAGCATTGGCGATATATGCTTCGCGACTTTGAAGCTGACGGATAGAATCACTTGTTTCCATACCACCTGTTTGAGAACCATTTGGTGCTACAGCACCAAAAATTGCTTTACTGCAAGAATCAATGATTTTACTAATAGAGCGTAAAGACCACTCACTTAATGTAGTCAGATGACTATATCTTCCTTCAATTAATAAAGTACGGTCAGGAAAGGTAAAATAATGAGTATCTTCCATTCCTTTTAGCTCACTGCTAAGTGCTAAAAGGCGCTGCTCCATATTTTGGTTCATTTCATTAATATAAGCTTGGAATTCTAAGTTCTTTTGTTGTTGTTCTTGAATAGAATTTGACTGTCCCATATGTATATCTCCTTCTTTGAATTTATGTTTATGTTATAGAATTTTTGATAGCATTTTATAAAAATATCAATTTCTATAGAATAAAATATTTGTTTAATAAAATATATATAACGTATTCATAAGGTAAAAGCAGTGTTATACACATTTTAAGCAAAGTTATATTGTTTATTATATCAGAAAAATAGATTAAGAACAATTTATATTTTGACAATTTTATTATGAATTGTCAAAAGGAAAGAAATATAGGGATTGAAGTTTATTATTCTTATAATAATGCTTAAAAAAATAATAGTAGTAGAGAATTAAGAAATGTTTTTATTTACGGTAGTAGATGGGATTTCACAGTATCTAAAATATTTAGTAAAATCTAAGAGTTTAGAAGGATTATTTTAACTGCTATTCGTTTAGGAAAAAGTAAATGAAATGAGATTGTAGCAACATCTGGCATTGAAATATTACAAATACTATTATTTTCAGTAAAATACTCAAGTTTAATTTTTTACAATAAAGTAAAAATTCAACAGAGTAATTGAAATTTTCTGAAAAACATGGTACCATTAATACTATCTTTGAGATAAATTTTAACATTAGGAGGATAACAGAATGGCAAAAATCAAAATTGGTATTGCAGGATATGGTAACCTTGGAAGAGGCGTAGAATATGCAATCAGACAAAATGATGACATGGAATTAGTTGGCGTATTTACTCGTCGTAATCCAGATAGTGTGAAGTTAAACACAGAAGGTGTAAAGGTATATTCTATGGAACAGGCAAAAGAAATGTCTGACAAGGTAGATGTTATGATTCTCTGTGGAGGAAGTGCTACTGATTTACCAGAACAAACTCCAGAATTAGCAAAATATTTCAATGTAATCGATAGTTTTGATACACATGCTACGATTCCACAACATTTTGCAAATGTAGATGCAGCTTGTAAAGAAACAGGACATGTTGGTATCATTTCTGTAGGTTGGGATCCAGGATTATTCTCTTTAAATCGTATTTATGCAGAATCTATTTTACCAACTGGAAAGACATATACATTCTGGGGAAAAGGAGTAAGCCAAGGACACTCTGATGCAATTCGTAGAGTAGATGGTGTAAAATTTGGTATTCAGTATACAGTACCGATTGATAATGCTTTAGAACAAGTTCGTTCTGGAAATCAACCAGAGCTTACAACACGTGAAAAACATTTAAGAGAATGTTATGTTGTAGCAGAAGAAGGTGCAGATCTTGCTAAAATTGAAGAAACAATCAAGACAATGCCAAACTACTTTGATGAATACAACACAACAGTGACATTCATGGAAGAAGAGGAATTTAAAGCCGTTCATAATAAAATGCCTCATGGTGGATTTGTTATGAGAAGTGGAAGAAGTGGTGAAGGGGAAGCAACACACCAGATGATCGAGTATTCTTTAAAATTAGATTCCAATCCAGAATTTACTGCAAGTGTATTAGTTGCTTATGCAAGAGCATTAATGCGTATGAAAGCAGAAGGTGTTGTTGGTTGTAAAACAGTATTTGATGTAGCACCAGCATACTTATCCCCATTAAGTGGAGAAGAATTAAGAGCACATTTATTATAAAATGTGATGATTAGCATCATTTTTAGAGACATTTATTTTTCTTAGATAAAAGAGATAAATGTCTCTTTTTCTGTTATAGGAAATTCCTCTTAATAAGTCATTCTTATCATATAAAAAACACAACATGTGAAGGAAATACATAAGGTAGGCTTTGTTTCAGATAAATATCATATGTCTATGAAATTTTATTGCTATGGAAAAATCCAATTCCTATGATAAAATAAGAATAATATATAAGTAGTAGTCTATTAGAAAACGTTAGGCTATATAAGGAGAAAGGAGAAATTTTATGGGCAATAGTGATAATAAAGGGATTTTAAGTAGAGAGATAGAAGTGGTTGTAAAAGAAGAGACGAACCTGTTGAATGAAAATGGTATACCAGTTTTTCTGGCAAAGAGAAATGATGTGTTTCGTATTTATTATGGGAAGACAAAGAAAATAGGAAGTTTCGATGAGCAGTATTATGTGGTAAAGGGGAGAACTTCTACGGAAAAGGAATATTTAAAAGAAGGTACTTTTTATGAAAAAAACTTTGCTATTTATAAGGAAGAGAGCCCTTTTCTTGAAGAAATGAGCCTAGCAAGGAAAAAGGCATATCTTGACATTGAAAATGGAATTGCGTTAAAGATACAAAAGGGTAAGATGAAGGATCAAAAGATTCCAAAACAAGAATTTTTACAAATCGTTGGAAATGCGGTAGAATCTTATGTAGAACCGTATATACAAAGAAGTTATATGGGAAGAGAAGTAAAACGGGGAGTATCGGTTGATAAAACGAATGAACTAGACTATGTGATACTCCCTAAAATAGAATCAGAAACAGTTGTGGTTTACAGCGTAAAGCTAAGTCCCAATGCCTTTGATCCAAAACGAGATGAAGAAATGTGGAAATCCATAAGAGTACAGCAAGATTGGAAAACCTATAAAGAATGGAATTATGAGATAAAAGGGATTTCTCCAGAGTTTTTCGGATTCACAAGGGAAACATTTCTTGATGAAGTATATCCAGAATGGAGAAGCATTATTAAGTAAGTGACAACAACGAGAGGAGTGAAAAAGAAACGTTATGATTACTATTACAAAAGAAAACTTTGATATTGAACAAATTTGTCATTCTGGGCAATGTTTTCGTATGGAAAAAGTGGAAGAAAATACCTATTCGGTCATTGCCTATGGAAAATATATAGAAGTGACACAAGAAAAAGGTTCTAATGAGATAACCTTTTCTTGTGATGAGGAAGAGTTTGAAACAATTTGGAAGGAGTATTTTGATCTAGATAGTGATTACAGTGCTTATATTGCAGCCATTCCAAAAGAAGATATGTATTTAACCAATGCAGCTAAATTTGGAGCAGGGATTCGAATTTTAAGGCAGGAGCCTTGGGAAATGGTTATTTCTTTTATTATTTCTCAGCAAAATAATATCAAACGTATTCGAAAATGTGTAGAAACTATTTGTCAAAAATATGGGGAGAAAAAAAGAAACTTCAAAGGAGAAGTCTATTATGATTTTCCAACGGTAGAACAGCTTTCTTTGGCAACTGAAGAAGAACTAAGAGCTTGTAATTTAGGATACCGTAGTAAATATCTTGTAAAGACAAGTGAAAGTATTTTAAGAAAAGAAGTAGATTTAACAGCTTTACTTTCTCTTACTTTTGAAGAGGCAAAGAAAGAGTTATTAAAACTCACAGGTGTTGGTGTAAAAGTTGCTGACTGTATTTGTCTTTTTGGGCTTCATCATATGGATGGATTTCCAATTGATACGCATATTAAACAGGTACTAGAAGCGGAATATAAAGACGGATTTCCATTTGAACGATACAAAGGTTTTGCTGGTGTGATTCAGCAATATATTTTTTATTACGACTTACTAGTATCGAAAGAATAGGTATTAGAAAACATAAGGGGAAGAGAACGCAAAAAAGAGCGTCTGCTCTCGTGCCTATTATGTAAGAGAGAGCCATGAGTTAAAATGATGGTTGTATCAGTTTTGATGATAAATTATGAGTTTTTATCATATGTATACCTTTGGAACAGATACAATAAACTAGATAGTTTTTTTAGGTCATATAAAATTGAAGTACAGAAAAAGAATCAAGTAGTCAACGAAAGAGAAAATATGGTATACTGAATAAAACAAAACCAATGTGTAAGGAGGCAATATTATGACAATTGAAACATTACAAAAAGATATGATCGCAGCTATGAAAGCAAAAGATAAACCAAGAAAAGAAGCTATCTCTTCTTTAATTGCAGCAGTAAAAAAAGTGGCAATCGATGAAGGATGTCGTGACGATATTAAAGAAGAATTAGTCGATCAGGTTCTTTTGAAAGAATTAAAGACTGCAAAAGAGCAAGTAGAAACTTGTCCAGCAGAGCGTCAGGATTTAAAAGAAGAGTATGAAGTGCGCCTTCGTGTTATTGAAGAGTATGCACCAAAACTTATGTCAGCAGAAGAAATCAAGGCTTGTTTAACAGAAAAATTTGCAGAAGTTCTCGCTACCAAAAATAAAGGACAGATTATGAAAGCTGTTATGGGAGAACTAAAAGGCAAAGCAGATGGAAAAGTAATCAACCAAGTCGTTGCAGAACTTTGCCAATAAAAAGAAATAGATTGTTAAAAAATATAAAGTACCAATTAGGGAGTGGAAAGTACTGTAAAAATGATGAAACTATTTATACTTTAGTAGATACTTATGATGGAGTGGCTACGGC
>JADIML010000263.1 GCA_017694765.1 Candidatus Scybalomonas excrementavium | reverse complement strand
CACCAAGACAGTTAATTCTACTGGCTTTACAATAAAATCATCTGCTCCTGCTGACATTGCCATCACGATATTCATATTATCTGATGCTGATGATACAAACATAATGGGAACTTTCGAATACTTACGAATTTCTTCACACCAGTAAAAACCATTGAAATACGGCAACATTAAATCCATCAGTATCAAATCTGGATTCTCTCTTTGAAAAACCCCTAATATATCTTTAAAGTCCTCTACACAGATAATTTTATAATTCCAAGATTCCAAAAATTTTTTCATTGCAAGAGCAATCGTTTGATCATCTTCGATCAGCATAATACGATACATGTACATCCCTCTTTTCCTATTTTTTTACTAAAAGTATAGCAAACTTACAATCTGGATACAATCATGACTTATATGACATATTTTCTATATCATATTGAAATCATATAAAATAAAACTTTTCTTTTACTTATATCCTCTACTAAAGTATATATTGTACTTTGCTCCCTAATTCCAATCGTCATAAGTAGATATAACCATAGTTTCTAATTCATTTTCACATAATATTTTCTTCTCTATGAGCTGCGATCGTTGGCACATATTACTTTTTTTATTTCATGGAAAACGGATAGCTTCACAAATTAATGTAGTAAATTACTTTTTGTAAAATAAAAAACTGAAGAACTTATGATGTTATTCAATCACTTCATAAGTTCTCCAGTTTCTATGCGATACACTTTTATACTTAATTATAATAAAAATAATTTTAATACGCCTAATACAACAGATAGTACAACTAAAATACGTGCTATGTTGTAAGAAGCATCATTTTTTGCTTTTACATGAACAAGAATTCCGATTACACTTAAAAATCCAAATCCCCATGCAATTAATTGCTGATATACCATGTTTGTTGGTTGACTTGTTGCACTGAATGCTGAGATTAACATTCCCCATACTGCTAAAGCGTAAAATACAACTCGTTTCTTCTTTTCATCCTTCAATAAGTATAAAAGTCCAATCCCTAAAATACTAATTACACTCATGCTAACAAATAAAATTAAAAGACTTCCTAATGCCATATCTTTTTTCCTCTCTTTCTTTCTGTTCTTTTTGATATACTTACTTTATCAGAAAGTTATAAAGAAATTGCAGAGGAAATTCTAAAGAATTCTAAAGTTTTAACGAAAAGATTCGAAATACAATGATAAGTACTCTTATATAACTGTTCATTATACGCCAATCAAAATGGATATTTGAATTTCAAACATCCCTTGTGCACAAGTCACTTCTATTTCACCACCATATTTTTCTGCGATTTGTTTCACATTTTTCAATCCAATGTTATGGCTTTCTACTGCTGCAGAAATTGTAGTTCTTACATGATTTCTTTGAATAATGACTAATTTCCCATCTTCTGTTTTGATCTTTAACTCCACAACTTCTTGAGGCTGTGCATATTTTTCAATATTAGAAGATAGGTTATCAAAAATTCTATATAACTCTTGTGCCGAACAAAGAGTGCGAAAATCATCACATTGTTCATAGTCCATTCGGCACTCAAACTGATCTTCTAACAATGATTTCCACTCCATTGCCATTTGTTCTATAAATAATTTTCCATTTTCAAGCACTTCATATTCTTCATTCTTTGTATTCAATAGTTGATCCGTTAACATTTTTATTTGTTCTGCCTTACTTTGCATTAATTGAATATAACTCTTGATTTCTTCTTGACTGACTTCTTCTTTATCTTTTATATACTCTGAATAAGCTAAAATTGAAGTTAATGGAGTCCGAATATCATGAGATAACGAACGGATCAAATTTTCTCTTTCTTCCCTTATCCTATCTTCTTGTTCTTTTAATTCCCTTTGAGATTTAGATAAGTAATTAATACTCTGTGCTAATTCAGTTAATTCATCATTGCCTTCTAAAGCAATGACAAAATTCATTTCATTTTTTTGTAAGGCTTCCACTCCATGAATAATAGAAATTAAGTAAAGAATTTTTTCTCCAAAACAAAATAAGAAAAGGGAAATAAATATAACAATTCCAGCTACAAAACAGATCGTTCTTACCCAATCACTCAATACGACTTCTTGCATTTCTTCCAATCTAATGTTATGGTTATCTAAATATACATTTGCAATTGACATCGATGTGGTATATAAGACTGCAGACACAAAAATCCCAATCATAAGACTTATAAGAATGAACTGTATAATTTCTTCCGACAGTTTTCTTCTCTCTATTTTTTTATTTTCTTTAATCAATATAATATCCCTTTCCCCACGCAGTTTTTATATACTGTGGATTTCTAGAATTATCGCCAAGTTTTTTTCTAATATTTTTAATATGCACCATAATGGTACTATCCCCAATTGCATCCTCTTGCCATATACTCTGATAAATATTATCCAAAGAATAGATTTTTTTAGGATGTGTTACAAATAGCTCTAGAATTTTAAATTCTGTATAAGTCAGTACGATGACTTCCCCTTGTTTCATAACCGACTGACTTTCTAAATCCAAAATCAAATCTTTAAATTGAATTTTAGATGCCGATTTTTCTTCTTTCCCCTCCTCCATTACAGGGTGTTTTGTGTACTGTTGCACTCGACGGAACAAAGATTTCACTCGTAACAATAGCTCCATATTAGAGAAAGGCTTTGTAAGGTAATCATCGGCTCCCACTGAAAATCCCATTACCTTATCGGATTCTCCAGAATAAGCCGTTAAAAAGATAATAGGTGCATAATATTTCTTTCGAAGCTCTGCTCCTACTGCAAATCCGGATAGCTCCGGCATATTGACATCCAGAACAAACATATCGATACTTTCATCCGCTAATTCAAGCACTTGCTTTCCATTTTCGGCTGTTACCACCTCATACCCTTCTCCCATTAACAGTAACTTTATAATATCTCTAATCTCTTTTTCATCATCAGCGATTAATATTTTATTCTTTCCATTTTCCATATCCTATCTCTTTTCAAAACAAACGATATTGTATTTTGAAATTTTCCTCCTTTGATTTGAAAGTATTGATCACTACTTCTCACTCAAAATAACATACCGACTAAAAAGAAGTCAATATCATATACCGAGTATATCGTATACATTGCACATTCTTCCTCACTTTTAATTGCTTCTAACAATACACACCTTGTTACATGTAATCCGTTTATACCACAAAAAATGCTCCTACTTTAACGATAAAATTATTTTCTACAATCGAATACTAATTTCTCCACTCGATAAGGTTTCTATACTGCCATCTTCATACTGCACTTTCAATTGGAAGGAATCATCCATTTCTAATGCTTTTGCCTTTCTTGAACTGTTTGCTTTTATTACTTTAATATTTTTTCCTATGACAAAAGAGCGTTTTTTATATTCTTGTAAAAATGGTTTTTCTTCTAAATGCTTATAATATTCCATAAATTGATTCAAAATCTCTGCTGCTAACTGATTTCTCAAATTTTCCCTATGAATATCTTTCGAAAATATGGCTCCTGCAATATCTTGTAATTCTTCTGGAAATCCTTCCTGTGGCTCTATTACGTTAATTCCAATTCCAACAATCGCATATTCTAAATGCCCTGCTTCTAAAGATGCCGATGCTTCTGTCAAAATTCCAGCTACTTTTTTCCCTCGCATCCAAATATCATTGACCCATTTAATTTGTGTACTCTCTCCTGAAATCTTTTCAATGGCGACGGCTACTGCGGCGGCTGCTGCTGTTGTCAATAATCCCCCTTGATCGTTAGCAATCTGGGGATGTAAGAGCAAACTCATATAAAGACCGGTTCCATTTGGAGAAAAAAAGGATCTTCCAAGTCTACCTCTTCCTCCCGTCTGTTCCTCTGCTAATAAAACCATATCTTTTTCTTTTATCAAATCTACTTCATACTTTAACTTTGTGTTCGTGGAATCCACACTTTTTTCTGTTTTGATTTCTAGAGATTTATATGGCTCTTTTAATCCCGCTTTGATCATAACAGATGATAAAACATCCGGAGCTTGTCTTATTGCATATCCTCTATTTGTAACTGCTTCAATGGAATAACCTTCACTTTGTAACGCCTTAATCGCTTTCCACACACTTGCTCTTGTTACAAAAATTTTATCTGCAATCTCTTGTCCAGATAGAAATTCTCCCTTTTGTTGTTCTAATAATAATAATACACTCTCTTTGACTGTCATATGCTTTTCTCCTTCTACATAATATTGATCATCGGCTCTATAAACGAATCGTATCATGAAAAACTTTTTTCTTTCTTAACGGATAAACCTTTTCCTTCCATAAAGTATAAAGGATACGCTCTTATTTGTAAACTATATATTTATTCCAGTTTACAATAAACTTATCCTTCTATTATGCAAAAAATATAAATTTCACTGTTTATATTCTCAAGCAATATTCCTAGATTTATGGAAATTTCTATGTGATAGAAAATATGATAAGAAACAGAATTTTATGGCACATAAAAAGACTGAGAAAATCGTAAAACATTTTCTCAGTCTTTTTTTCTTTATCAATTTTCCGCTTTCATAATAGCTCCTAATATAATATAAATTGCTCCAAACAATACACCTGCAACTGGCCAAATAATCCAAGTTCTCTCCCAATGATTCAAATAAAAACTAATGCCTAAATAAATAGCTGTAACGAAACACCAATACGTCCTTGAAAAATTAGAAAGTTTTTTGCTGTCGTTTTATTTTCGATTGTATAATTTCCTTCTTGTAACAACTTCTCATAACAAGATGTCATAATTCCATAGCGAACGAACAAATAAACTGCAACTGCTACAAATACTAAAAGCAGAATGACACAATATAACTGTATCATTTCTGATGCCCCAAAAGCTCCCGAAAGTAGCAATGGAACAACTCCCAAAATACAAAGAACAACTCCAACCGCAATACTTATATGATAACTATTTTCAAAAGTTTCTTTTCTCTCTTTTACCCCGTTGCCAAAAATCTATAAATATCTATAAATCTTGTTTAATTCCCTGTTCTACGAGTCCGATTTTGAAAACTATAAATAGTAATCTACTTTCGTTTGATAGAACTCTC
>JADIML010000262.1 GCA_017694765.1 Candidatus Scybalomonas excrementavium | reverse complement strand
ACAAGCATCTTTTTCTCCCAAGATTTTTCATCTTCATAATCTTCTAACATACGTTCTTTTGTCTTAATATAATCTTTCACATCTAAAAGAGTCATAAACCAGTCTTTTCCTACGATTTCTTTATGAAGTCTTTCTAAGTTGACAGAATCTCCAATTTGTATTAACTCTTTACTGATGATAAAATCAACTAATTCATGGATCACTTTATCTGCTTCATAAATGTCTTTGGAGCAGTATTTTCCTGTTTCATAAAGTTTAATAACTTCTTCTGATTTTTCTCCAAAGATATAGATATTATCATCTCCAACTAATTCATGGATTTCTACATTGGCTCCGTCTTCTGTTCCTAATGTAATTGCTCCATTTAACATGAATTTCATATTACCTGTACCAGATGCTTCTTTTGATGCTAAAGAAATCTGTTCTGAAATATCACACGCTGGAATTAATTTTTCTGCTTTTGTTACATTATAGTTTTCTACCATAACAATTTGTAAGTATGGAGATACTTCTTTATCGTTGGCAATTAACTGTTGTAAGCAAAGAATTAAATGAATAATATCTTTTGCGATAATATATGCTGGTGCAGCTTTCGCTCCAAAAATCATAGTAATTTTTCTCTTTGGTAAATTGCCATTTTTGATTTCTTTATATTTATAAATCGCATATAGTGCATTCATTTGCTGTCTTTTGTACTCATGTAAACGTTTAATCTGAATGTCAAAAATAGAATTTTCATCAATTTCAATATTCTGTGTCATTTTTAAATATTTCTTTAATTCAATTTTTGCTTCTTTTTTGATTGCTTTTAAGTTCGCTAAAACAGTTTCATCGTTTTCGTATTGTAAAAGACGTTCTAATTCCTGTGCATTTTTTAAGTAACCTTCGCCAACTAATTCTTTTAAGTAATCTGCTAACTTATGGTTACAATGTACGAGCCATCTACGAAATGTAATTCCATTTGTTTTATTGTTAAATTTCTCTGGATAAATATCGTAAAATGGTTTTAATTCAGATTCTTTTAAAATCTTTGTATGAAGTGCCGCAACACCATTTACTGCATAACCATAGTGAATATCGATATGAGCCATATGCACGCGATCCATTTCATCAATGATGTATACTTTTTCATCTTTGAAATCTTTTCTTACTCTTTCGTCTAATTCTCTAATGATTGGTAATAAGTGTGGTACTACTTTTTCTAAATAAGAAATTGGCCATTTTTCTAATGCTTCTGCTAAGATTGTATGGTTTGTGTAAGAACAAGTCTTTCTTACAACATCAATGGCAGTATCCATATTAAATCCTCTTTGTGTTAATAAACGGATTAATTCTGGAATAACCATAGTTGGGTGTGTATCATTGATCTGAACACAAACATGTTCATGTAAACGGTATAAATCAACACCTCTATCTTCTGCTTCTTTTAAAATTAATTGTGCAGCATTGCTTACCATAAAGTACTGTTGGTAAATTCTAAGAAGGTGACCAGCTTCATCACTATCATCTGGATATAAGAATAATGTAATATTTTTCTGGATTTCTTCTTTATTAAATGTAATTCCATCTTCAATAATGCTCTCATCTACACTATCTGCATCAAATAAATGTAATTTATTACATCCTCCGTTATATCCTGGCACATCAATATCATACATGACAGATTTCATAGTAAACTCTTTAAATGGTACTTCAAAACTTGTTTCTGTCCGTGTAAGCCAGCTATTATCTGTAATCCATGGATTTTTTTCTTCATTTTGTTTGTTATTTCTAAATTTCTGTAAAAATAATCCTTCGTGATAGTTTAAACCTACTCCATCTCCATTTAATCCTAATGTTGCAATAGAATCTAAGAAACAAGCTGCTAAACGTCCTAATCCACCATTTCCAAGAGATGGCTCAAGTTCTACTTCTTCGATTGCTGTAATGTCATGTCCATATTTCTTTAAAATTTCTCTTGTTTCTTCAAAAACTCCTAAGTTAATTAAGTTATTGGATAAAAGTTTTCCAATTAAAAACTCTGCTGAAATATAATATAACTTTCTCTTACTTTTCTTTGGTTCCATGCCTTGCATTTTATCTTTGCAAATACATAAAAGAGCTGTATAGATTTCCTCTTTGGAAGCCTCTTTGATTCCTTTACCAAATTGTTGTTCTAATTGATGTTGTAATGCTTGTTCCATGATAATCTCCTTTCACATAAGATCTTGCTTTTACAAAGCATACGATCTTTCTCCTATCCGTTTTATCGTCTACTCACTCAGACTTTTTATCAACATTTTTATTCCTTGATTGAATGATTGTACTTAATTCATTTATCAAAACTTTTCCAAAAAGTTTCGTATTGTTTCGTTATATACCTACTATACTATTTTCCATTTCCTTCGTCAATATCCAAAGCAATAACCTTTTATTTTTATGCATTTTTCATATATTTCACACTCTGTTTTTGTACAGTTTTAACAATGATTTTTCTTCTTTTCTAAACTTCTCGAAACTCTTTGCTTTTTCTTGCAAACGAACATTGCTTTTATAGAAGTGCTACGATATAATGACATCATATAAATTTTATGAACGAGGTTTTTCAAATGGCAACAATACAAGATATTGCTAATAAACTAGGCATTTCAAAAGGTACTGTATCCAAAGCCTTAAATGGTGCTACTGATATTAGTGAGGCGCTTCAAAAAACCATTCTCGAAACGGCTGTTGAGATGGGATATACAAAACTACGCCGTCACAAAAATAAAGTAAAAAAATTATGTATTCTCATTCAAAACATGGATTATACAGAATCTCATCACTTTGGCTATGAAATTATTTTAGGATTTCGTCAAATGGCAGAGCCATCTGGTTATTCTGTCGATATTGTTCCTGTAACGGAACAACTACAAAAAACAACTGCCTATGATGTCTTTATGCTACAAAATGGATACTTAGGTGCTTTTATTCTTGGATTTTCCTTACATTCTCCATGGATCAATGATTTGAAAACGGCTAGAACTCCTACCGTTCTTTATGATAACTATATTATTGC
>JADIML010000261.1 GCA_017694765.1 Candidatus Scybalomonas excrementavium | reverse complement strand
GAATGATATAGTCTGATAGAAGAAAAAAACAAAGCGGAGGAATTTATGAAAGCGATAAGAGGCATTACATTTGCTCCATTTCAAAGAAAAGGAACATTTACAAAGAAGGAAACGAAGGAAAGTTTTGATTATATGCTAGAGCATACGAAGGCAAACTTTGTCATATTTGCACCATCAGGGTTACAAAATACTGCCCAGTCAGAAGAGATTTGTTATACTTCTAGTGCTACGTTTTCCGATGAAGAATTAAGGGAGATGATTCGATATGCAAAGAAAAAAGGTGTTGGTGTAGCTTTAAAGCCAACAGTTAATTGTAAAAATGGTGTTTGGAGAGCTTATATTAGTTTTTTTGAACGAGATGTCGTTTGTGAGCCAAAATGGTCTAACTGGTTTCATTCTTATACGGATTTTCAGATACACTATGCGAAGATTGCCAAAGAAGAACAGTGTGAAATGTTTATTGCTGGATGTGAAATGGTAATGACAGAGCATCGAGAAACAGAGTGGAGACATTTATTAGCCAAGATAAGAGAAGTTTACGATGGATTACTTTCTTATAATACTGATAAATATCAAGAAGAAAATATTAGCTGGTGGGATGCTGTTGATGTTATTTCTTCCAGTGGATATTATCCAATTGATGATTGGGAAAGACAGTTAGATCGTATTGAAAAGGTTGTGAATCAATATAAAAAGCCGTTTTTCTTTGCAGAAGCTGGCTGTATGTCAAGAGAAGGTTCTAAGTATGTTCCAAATAATTGGGGATTACAAGGGAAACAAAGATTAGAAGAACAAGTAGAATGGTATGAGGCGATGTTTCTTGCATGTGAAAAAAGGAATTGGATGAAAGGGTTTGCTATGTGGGATTGGAAACCTATTATGAATACCGAACAAGAGGCAAAAAAAGATGATGGATATGAAATTTGTAAAAAGCCAGTGCAGGAAGTGATTCGACGTTTTTATGAAAATAAAAAGGAAAGTGAGAGATTATTTCATAAGGAGGAGATTAAATATGAGTAGACAAAATCAGCAGTTGTTAGATGTATTTCAAAAAAATTCAAAAGGCAATTTCAAAACATTACTTGCTATTTTTAAAGGGCATTATATGGAGCTAACAGGTTCTATCGTGTTCTTCATTATTAAACACTCACCAGTTTGGGTTTTACCAATTGTTACAGCCAATATTATCAATATTGCGACCAGTCAGCCAGAACATGCAGTACGAAAAATAGCGTTCAATGTCATTGTTATGGTTTTATTTTTAGTACAGAATGTCTTTACAAACTATATTCACACTTGGTTATATGCCAAAACAATTCGAGAAGTGGAACGAGATATTCGATTTTTATTAGTGCAAAAGTTACAACAGTTATCGATTCCCTATCATAAAGGAATTCAGTCTGGAAGGTTACAATCAAAAATCATTCGTGATGTAGAGCAAGTACAAAATTTATCTTCTCAAATTTTTATTACTATTTTAAGTATTTTTTTAAATATTTGTGTATCCTTAGGGGTTATTTTATATAAAAGTCGAGTTATATTTCTATTTTTTGGATGTACAATTCCGATTGCTGTATTTTTAATTGTTATTTTTAAAGGTAAAATTAAAATTTATAATCGTGAATTTCGAGAAATTATGGAAGAAACATCTGCAAAAGTAATGGAAATGGTGGAATTAATTCCTATTACAAGAGCCCATGCTTTAGAAGAGAAAGAGACAGAAAAAATGGGAGATCATTTAGAAAGCATGGCAAAAAAAGGCTTAAAGTTAGATATGATACAGACATGGTTTTCTTCTTTAAGTTGGGTGTTATTTCAAGTTGCTCAAGTACTATGTCTTGGATTTACTGGTATTTTAGCTTATCAAGGAACGATAGGAATTGGAGATATTACGTTATATCAAACGTACTTTTCTTCCATTGTGGCACAAATATCAGGGATTATTACGTTACTTCCGATTGTAGCCAAGGGGTTAGAATCGGTTCATTCCATTGAAGAAATTTTAAAAGAAACAGATGTAGAAGAAAATGAAGGAAAGAAACAATTAGAGAAAGTAGAAGGAGAATTAAAATTTGAACAGATTGCCTTTCAATATGCCGATGATAATCAAGCAATTTTACATAATATTGATTTAACAATTTCAAAAGGAGAAACGGTTGCTTTTGTTGGACCATCAGGTTCTGGGAAGACGACGATTTTAAATTTATTAATTGGCTTTTTAAAACCAACATCTGGTAAACTTTATGTAGATGGAAATGATTTATCTACAATTGATATGAGAAGTTTTCGTGAGCATATAGCAGTTGTCAGTCAACAGTCGATTTTATTTACAGGAACCCTTCGAGAAAATATTACATATGGTCTAGAGAATGTATCAGAAGAATTGCTAAAACAAGCAATTCGTGGGGCTAATTTAGAGGAACTAGTGGAAAGTTTGCCAAATGGATTAGATACATTGATTCAGGAGCATGGGGGAAATTTATCAGGAGGACAAAAACAGAGAATTTCTATTGCAAGAGCTTTTATTCGCAATCCAGATATTTTAATTTTAGATGAAGCGACTTCAGCACTTGATAGTATTTCAGAGAAGAAGATACAAGATGCTATTGAAAATTTAGTAAAAGGAAGAACAACATTAGTCGTAGCACATCGATTTTCTACTATTCGTAATGCAGATAAAATAGCAGTAATAGGGAAGGGAAGAATCGAAGAATATGGAAGCTATGAACAACTTATGGAAAAGAAAGGTAAATTTTATCAAATGTGTACGTTACAAGCATAAAAATTAACTAAATTATGAATTAAATTAATTGATTTTTAACTTTAAAAATGATAAAATTAAATCAAAAATAATTAAAAATTCATATAAAAAGAAAAGGAGTTAGGTATGGGAATTGTATTTGATGAACAACAAAATGTATTTATGCTTCAAACAAAAAGTACAACATATGCTATTGGGATTGTAGAAGGGTATCTTGGACATATTTATTATGGGAGAAGAGTGGACAGTAGGGATATTAAATATTTATTACGCTATGAAGAAAATCCAAAGACACCAAAAGTCAATCAAAGAGAGAAAAATTCATTTCTTGATCAATTTCCGATGGAATATCCAGAGCATGGTATGGGAGATTATCGGGAAGCTGCTCTTTGTATTCGTAGTTTAGGGGGATATAGAGCCAGTGAAAGTCTTTATCAATCTCATTGGATTCAAAAAGGTAAGAAGCCATTAGAAGGATTGCCAGCTTCTTTTGGAACAGAAAGGGAATGTGAAACTTTATGTATTACTTGCTTTGATCCGATACTTCATATGGAAGTAGAGTTATATTATACGGTATTTGAAGAAGCAGATGTGATTACAAGACATGTACAAGTGCAAAATAAAGGGAAAGAAGCCTTTTATATTGAGAAAATATTAAGTGCTAGTATGGATTTTGATGATAGAGATTTTGAACTGTTAAGTCTTCATGGTTCATGGGCAAGAGAACGTCATATTCAAAGAACTTCCATTGGTTATGGAAGACAAAATATGGGTTCTATAAAAGGAGAATCCAGTCATCAAGAACATCCATTTTTGGCAGTTTTAACAAAAGGAGCGAATCAGGAATTTGGAGAAGTATACAGTATGAATTTTGTATACTCTGGAAACTTTATCGCACAAGTAGAAAAAGATCAATTTGATCGAATCCGAATGTCTATGGGAATTCATCCAGAAGGTTTTTGTTGGAAGTTAGAAGTAGGAGAACGGTTTATCGCTCCAGAAGTTGTCCTTGTATATTCTGACAAAGGGCTTGGGAAGATGACAAGAACCTATCATGATTTTTATAGAAACCATTTAATACGAAGTCCGTATAAAGATAAAAAACGTCCTATTTTAATTAATAACTGGGAAGCAACTTATTTTGACTTTCATGAGCAAAAGTTATTAGAAATTGCAAAAGAAGCCAAAGAAGTTGGCATTGAAATGCTCGTTATGGATGATGGATGGTTTGGAAAAAGAAATGCAGACGACAGTTCTTTAGGAGATTGGTTTGTAAACGAAGACAAAATCAAGGGAGGCTTAAAGCAACTCGTTGATCAAGTCAATGCACTTGGTTTACAATTTGGTATTTGGTTTGAACCAGAAATGGTTTCTCCAGATTCGGATTTGTTTCGAGAACATGAAGATTGGGCAATTCAAATTCCAAAACGTGAAATCACTCAAAGTAGAGCCCAGTATGTGCTTGATTTATCGAGAAAAGAAGTTGTCGATTATGTATACGAAGCGGTTGCTAAAATTTTAAGAAGTACGAATATTGCCTATGTAAAATGGGATATGAACCGTCAGCTTACTACACTTGGAAGTGTAGCATTACCAGCGGATCGTCAAGGAGAACTCTATCACCGATATATGCTTGGTGTCTATGAATTACAAGAACGAATTTTACAAGAATTTCCAAAATTGCTTCTTGAAAACTGTTCTGGCGGTGGTGCTAGATTTGATCCAGGGATGTTATACTATAGTCCACAAATTTGGTGTTCCGATGATACCGATGCTATCGAAAGACTACTTATTCAAGAAGGAACTGCTCTCATTTATCCAGTTTCTACAATAGGAGCACATGTTAGTGTTTGTCCAAACCATATCGTTGGAAGAAATACTCCATTTCAAACGAGAGGGAATGTAGCACTTTGTGGGACATTTGGTTATGAGCTTGATATTACGAAATTATCAAGAGAAGAAAAAGAACTTATAAAACAGCAGGTAGTGAATTACCATACATATAATGAGTTGATTCGAGAAGGAGATTATTATCGTCTTATATCTTATTCCGATAATAAATATTATGATAGCTATATGTTTGTAAATAAAGAAAAAACAAATGCCTTACTTTTTGATACGCAAATACTAGCAAGACCAAATAGAAAGAGTCGAAATTTACGATTACAAGGGTTAGAAGCAACAAAAATGTATATGATAGAAGGCAAACAGTATTCAGGTGCAGTGCTTATGAATGTAGGAATTTTATTACCAGAAGAACAAGGAGATTTTATGAGTAGAGTGATACAAATTAAAGGAGTGTAAGTATGGCACAAAAAAAAGAGGTAAAATTAGAGGATATAGCACAAGAGTTAGGTATCAGTATTGTTAGTGTTTCCAATGCCTTAAAAGGAAAAAAAGGAGTCAGTGAGAAACTTAGGGAGAAAGTCCAAAAAAAGGCAGAAGAACTTGGATATGAGATGAAAATAAGCGATGACACGAAAATAGATAGGAAAAAATATTATATTGGTATTGTTGTTGCAGAGCGTTATATCAAGGAATTTCCTTCTTTTTATATGGATATTTATAAACGTATTGCACAAGAAACGACAAAACGAGGTAGTTTTACTATTTTAGAAATTGTAAATGAAGAAAAGGAGAAATCCTGTCAACCATTATCTTTTTTCTCAGATGAAACAGTACATGGTCTGATTATCATTGGAGAAATGAATGAGCAATATATAAAAACTGTTATAAAAATGAGCGAAGTTCCAGTCGTATGTGTGGACTATTACGGAACAGAACAAAATGTCGATTATGTTGTGACAGATAGCTATGGTGGTATGCAAAAAGTAACCCAATATGTCATCGATCAAGGTCATAAAGAAATAGGATTTATTGGGAATCAAAAGGCAACGAACAGTATTATGGATCGCTATCAAGGCTTTTGTAAGACACTGATGAAAAACCGTTTGCCAGAGAGAAAAGAATGGATTTTATCAGATAGAAGAAGTGATGGCTATGGCTATCAAATTGACTTTGAACTGCCAGAACAATTACCGACTGCTTTTATTTGTAACTGTGATAAGAGTGCCTATTTATTGGCGGAGAAGTTGCAAGAATTAGGATACCAAGTTCCAGAAGATATATCCATTGCAGGGTTTGATTATTATGGTTATCAAAATAAAGAAAAGATGAAATTAGTGACTTATGAAAATGATGAAAGAGCCATTGCACAAATTAGTGTTTCTATTTTAATGAGACGAATAGAAGGTAAACATTCTTCTGGTGAAATTCGAATCGTAGAAGGCAAATTTATTCATGGTAATACCGTTAGAAATCTAAAGTCTTAGTAATTTAGCAGAAAGGATAGGGATAAGTGTGTCAGAGGTGAAATTAAAAGATATTGCAGAAGAGCTAAATATTAGTGTTGTGACGGTATCCAACGCACTTTCTGGAAAAAAAGGAGTCAGTGCTAAAGTTCGAAACCAAGTTCAAAATAAGGCAAAAGAACTTGGGTATGATTTATCAAAATACCAGAGGAAAGAAGAGACAGCTATCAAAATCGGAGTTGTTGTTTCGGATAAATATTTAGAGATAGGAGCTTCCTTTTACTGGTCTTTATATCAACGAGTTGCTTACACTGCCTCTAAGAAGAATAGTTTTACAATCTTTGAAGTGTTAGAAGAAGAAAATATAGAAAAAGGGAAAACACCAAAACTACTTTCAGAAGGGGAAATGGAAGGACTAATTATTATTGGATGGTTGCCACATGATTATGTAAAAAAAGTGGTAGACTCAACAAAAGTTCCCGTTGTATTATTGGATTTCTATATTGATGATATGAGTTGTGATGCGGTCATTTCCAATAGTTATGTTGGAATGTATAAGATGACAAAATATTTACTAGAGCGAGGGCATAGAGAAATTGCATTTTTAGGTTCTGTTTATGCTAATGAAAATATTATGGATCGGTATTTTGGATATCGAAAAGCCATGCAAGAATGGGGACTTTCAATTCGACCAGAGTGGGTGTTAAAAGATAGAGATGTGTTTACTGGTGAAATTGATATTGAATTGCCAAAAAAAATGCCGACTGCTTTTGTGGCGAATTGTGATTTATCGGCAAGTCGCTTGCATACTGAATTAAAAAAGATGGGATATCGTGTTCCAGAAGATATATCAATTGTTGGATATGATAACTATCTATATGGAGATCCTTTTGCAGAAGAGGTTACGACTTATAATGTAGATATGGATCAGATGGCAAAAGAAGCCGTTCAAATTTTATTAAAAAGGGTGAGAGGAATGAATGTTCATTCAGGAATTCGTTATATTGATAGTCATATTATAGAAAGAAAAAGTGTACCCCCCCTTTCTTGTGATTAAAAAAGAAAAAGAGGCTGAAATACTTACGATTTACGATAGATCGTTTGTATGACAGCCTCTTTTTATATGAGAGAAAATTCCTTTTCAGGAGTCATTTCTATCATGTAAAAAAGAAGGATGTGTAAGGCGCACTTTATTATTGTGAAGAACTAGAAATATATGATTGAAATGCGATTTTCGTGATAAGGACAGAACAACAGGTGCAAATCGAACATCCAATAAATATCCAATAGGCAAAAGTAAAGTAAAAAATTTGAGGAAAGAGCCATGTAATGACAAGTGGTAGATAGGTACAAAGAAAAAGAGCCAATGTCATTGGTAGATGCTTTAAAGAAGTGAAAAAAGCATTTTTTATAATTGTAAGTGGCTCATTAATAAAGGTTGCCTGCAATGGAAATACATAAAGGATGGAAAAGCTTACTATCATAAAATAAATAAGATAGAGAATAAGCAGTAGGAAATTTTGTATATGACTTGCTATGTAAGAAGAGAAAAAATAAAGACATACAAAAGCAAGAATATATACGATACTAATGGAAGTAGCAGGGATAAAGTTGGATTTAAAAGCCTTTTTATAATCTTGAAATACCGTTGATTCTTCGTCAGCGATTCGTAACTTGATACAAGAGTATAAAGCACAAGCCGATGCCCCAATTGTAAAAATAGGGATAGAAGTAAAGAGGAATAAGAGATTTAAGGTAATAAAATCTCCTACTTTAGACATAAAATTAAAAAAACGATTATTTGGATCCATTGACATAAGAATACCTCCCAATTAAAAATTGATATAATAGTAGCTTAACACAAAACTCAAAAAAAACCAATATTTGATTAAAACAAATTAAAATTAATATATTTAAAATTAAAAAAGTTTTAAAAAGAAGAGGTGAAAAGAATAAAAATATAAAAAATGCACAAATATAAGTGTGTAAAAATGTGAAAAATATAGAATATGTGTACTGTATATAAAAACGACTTGAAAATGATTGGATAAAGTGATAAGATTAAAACAACTTAAAAAAGATTAAAAATAAGGAGGAAATAGGTATGAGAAAAGGCATTATGAAAAAAGCATTCGCACTTTCTTTATCTGCGATTATGATGCTTTCTATGACAGCTTGTGGCGGTAACTCTACAGACAAAGATACAACAAAGGAAGGAGATAGCGCAAAAACGGATTCTAGTGTTACATTAGATCAAATTAAATTAGGTGAAGACTATACGGATTTAAAAGCAGACTTAAAATTTTTAACACATAGAACTGATATTGTGGATACAGACTTTAAACGATATATAGAAGAATTTAATAAAATGTATCCAAATATTACCGTTACATATGAACCAATTACTGATTATGCAAATGATGTAACAACTCGTTTATCAACAGGAGATTGGGGAGATATTTGTATGCTTCCAACAACAGTTGATAAAGATGAACTTGGTAATTACTTCCAAGTATTAGGTCAATATGATGCCTTATCTGAAAGTTACGATATGTTAAATAACTTCCGTTATGGGGAAGATGTATATGGAATACCATCTATGGCAAATGCACAAGGTGTTGTATATAACAAAGCTGTATTTGAAAAAGCTGGTATTACAGAAATTCCAAAAACACCAGATGATTTTATTGCTGCATTAAAAGCAATTAAAGAAAAAACAGATGCAATTCCGTTATATACAAACTTTGCAGCTGATTGGACAATGAGTGCTTGGGATGCTTATATTTCAGGAAGTGCAACAGGTGATCCAGATTTTATGAATGTGGGAATGTTAAAAGGAAAAGCACCATTCTCTGATAGAGGAGATGGAACAGGACCATATGCAGTATATAATGTTCTTTATGAAGCAATTAAACAAGGTTTAACAGAAGATGATCCAACTACAACAGATTGGGAAGGATCAAAAGGTATGATTAACCGTGGGGAAATCGGAACAATGGTACTTGGTTCTTGGGCTGTAACTCAAATGCAACAAGCAGGTGAACATGGAGATGACATTGGATATATGCCATTCCCAATTACAGTCAATGGAAAACAATACGCAACAGCAGGTCCTGACTACTGCTATGGAATCAATGTAAATAGTTCAAATGATAATAAAATTGCAGCGATGTGCTACATTAAATATTTAGTAGAACAATCTGACTATGCACAGGCAGCAGGTGCTCTTTCTGTTGTAAAAGGTTCTGAATTACCAGAAGTATTACAAGCATTTGACGGTGTAGAATTAGTGGTAGATAATCCAGCAAAAGAAGGAGAAGAAACATTATTTGGGGATGTAAATAACGATTCTGAACTTGGATTAAATGTATCAGGGGCAATTCCAAAACAAGTTGTAGAAGAAGCAACAAGTGGAAGTAAGACAATGAAAGAAATGTCTGACGAATGGAATAAGGCTTGGAACTCAGCACAAGAATCCAATGGCATTGATCCACAATAAGAAAGAGAAATAAAAGAAAAATAATAAAATAAATGGAGGGGCTGTTACAGAAAAAAAGAAGTTAAAAGAGTGCTTTTTGTGTAACAGCCCTTTTTTCTTTCAAAGGAAATACATTTTCACGGTAATTTATAAAAGTAGTCGTTTCCTTTGAAAAAACGCACTTTATTCTGAAAGAGATTTCGATGAGAAAGGAGAGTTTTCATGGAAGGAAAAAAACAATCATTCCATTTGTTCAAATGGATGGGGCAAGAGAAAGTTAATAGAAAGCTAGTTATGATAACATTTATGTTTGTACCATTGCTTTTATTG